>NZ_JBEXGE010000032.1:0-88596 GCF_040607155.1 Micromonospora sp. NPDC005324
CTCGCCCTGTCCGAGCGTGAATACCAGTGCGGATCGTGTGGCCTGGTCCTCGACCGGGACCTCAACGCCGCCTGCAACCTGGCCGCGCTCGCGGCTGAGGCAACAACCGCCGGGAGTGGCCCGGCGGCTGGACGTGGAGCCGACCGCAAGACCCCGCTCGCGGGGCTGGTGGCATTGAAACGTCAACTCGGCACCGCGCCAGCGGGTCAGACCGGGACCGTCTCACCGCAAGGTGGGACTGCCAATCGCGTGCTCGCTAGAGCGCAGTGAGAGGCAACGGCACTCCTGGCACGAACTGGCTACCGGTGATTCACATTCCCGACTGACGGCACAGCACGGCGGGTTCAGGCCGGCAGGGCGAGGTCGAGCACCGCGCCCAGCCCGTTCTCCCGGCCCGGGTCGGCTGCCGGGAGCACCAGCACCGAGCAGCCGGCGGCCACCGCGCCCGCGTCCGCCGGGGTGTCACCGACCATCAGGGTCTGCTCCGGGTCGACGCCGAGCATGCCGCAGGCACGCCAGAAGATCGCCGGGTCGGGTTTGCAGCGCCCCACCTCGTACGAGAGCACGAACGCGCCGACCAGGTCGGTCAGCCCCCAGGTGTCGAAGTGTGGCCGCAGGTCGAAGCCGATGTTGCTGACCACCGCCACCGGCACCCCGGCGTCGCGCAGCGCGGTGAGGGTGGGGGCGGTGTCGGCGTACGGCAGCCAGCCCTCGGCGGTCAGCAGCCGCTCGTAGAGCGCGTCGGCGAAGCCCTCGATGCCGGCGTCGACCGTCTCGGCCAGCCCGGTGTACGCGCCCCGGTGGGCGTGTTCGTAGAGGTCCCGGTCGGCCCACAGTTCGGCGAGTCGGGGCGGCACCCGCGCCGGCAGTGGCCCGCCGGCGCGGCCGGCGGTCAGCAGTCGGTCGGCCAGCGAGGTGGCGCGGACCCGGTCCAGGGTCACGCCGCACGCCGCCGCGGACTCCAGCACCCACCGCTGGGGGTCCTCCACCTGGGCCAGGGTGCCGTGGAAGTCGAAGAGCACCGCCTTGACAGGGCGTCGGGACGGCCGGCGGGCGGGTGGCGCCTCGGCGGTGCCTGGCGGACTGGTCTGGGGCGGTTCGGCATGGTCCGGCACGCCGTGCACCCTACCGACCGCCCCCGACCGCGCCTCCGGACGGCCTTGTGGGGTGACGTGACTCGGCACGCACTAATCTTGGTGGCATGTCGAGCCCCGCCGAGCGGTACGCAGCGGCGCGCCGCAAGGCCGCACAAGCCGCACAGTTTCCGGCGTTGGACGAGTTCGCCCTCGATTTGGGGTTCGACCTCGACGACTTCCAGCGGGAGGCGTGTCAGTCGCTGGAGCGGGGCAGTGGTGTGCTGGTCTGCGCTCCCACCGGCGCCGGTAAGACGGTGGTCGGCGAGTTCGCCGTCCACCTGGCGTTGCGGGGGCGGCCCGACGATCCGGTGCCCGCCGTCGACGCGACAACCCCGCCGATGCGGCGCAAGTGCTTCTACACCACGCCGATCAAGGCGTTGTCCAACCAGAAGTACCACGATCTGGTCGCCCGGTACGGCGCCGAGCAGGTCGGCCTGCTGACCGGCGACAACGCGATCAACGGCGACGCGCCGGTGGTGGTGATGACCACCGAGGTGCTGCGCAACATGCTCTACGCGGGCTCCAGCACCCTCCAGGGCCTCGCGTACGTGGTGATGGACGAGGTGCACTACCTGGCCGACCGGTTCCGTGGTGGGGTGTGGGAAGAGGTGATCATTCACCTGCCCGCCTCGGTCACCCTGATCTCGTTGTCGGCGACCGTCTCCAACGCCGAGGAGTTCGCCGACTGGCTGGTCACCGTACGCGGCGAGACCGCAGTGGTGGTCAGCGAGCACCGGCCGGTGCCGTTGTGGCAGCACATGCTGGTCGGCAAGCGGATGTTCGACCTGTTCCACGACGCCGACGCCGCCCGCAAGCACGACGTGCACCCGGAGTTGCTGCGCTACACCCGGGAGACCGCGCGGCGGCTGGAGTTGGGCGAGGGGCGCAGCGCGGGGCCTGGCGCCGGCCGGCGTGGCCCGCGCTGGCGTGGCCCGTTGCGCCCGGACATCGTCGACCGGCTGGACCGGGAGGGTCTGCTGCCGGCGATCCTGTTCATCTTCAGCCGGGCCGGTTGCGCCGCCGCGGTGCAGCAGTGTCTCGCCGCCGGGCTGCGGCTCACCTCGGCGGAGGAGCGGGCCGAGATTCGCCGGGTCGTCGAGTCCCGGGTCACCGCCATCCCCGGCGAGGACCTGTCGGTCCTGGGCTACTGGGAGTGGCTGGACGGTCTGGAACGCGGCCTGGCCGCCCACCACGCCGGCATGCTGCCGGTGTTCAAGGAGATCGTCGAGGAGCTGTTCGTCCGGGGCCTGGTCAAGGCGGTCTTCGCCACCGAGACGCTGGCGTTGGGCATCAACATGCCGGCCCGGTGCGTGGTGCTGGAACGGCTGGTCAAGTACAACGGCGAGGCGCACGTCGACCTGACCCCGGGGGAGTACACCCAGCTCACCGGGCGCGCCGGCCGCCGAGGCATCGACGTGGAGGGGCACGCCGTCGTGGTGTGGTCCCCGGAGACCGACCCGCGGCAGGTGGCCGGGCTCGCGTCCACCCGCACCTACCCGCTGCGCTCCAGCTTCCGGCCGTCGTACAACATGGCGGTGAACCTGGTCGGCACTGTCGGCGCGGAGCCGGCCCGAGCCCTGCTGGAGTCCTCGTTCGCCCAGTTCCAGGCGGACCGGTCGGTGGTCGGCCTGGCCCGGCAGGTGCAGCGCAACACCGAGACCATCGAGGCGTACGGCGCGGAGGCCGCCTGCCACCACGGCGACTTCGACGAGTACTTCGCTCTGCGGGTGGCGATCGCCGACCGGGAGAAGGCGATCGCCCGGCAGGGGCAGACCCAGCGCAAGGCCGCCGCGGTGGCCTCGTTGGAGCGGCTTCGGGTGGGCGACGTGATCCGGGTGCCGGCGGGCCGGCGGGCCGGGCTTGCCGTGGTGCTGGACCCGGCGACCGGCGGGTTCGGTGAGCCCCGGCCACTGGTGCTCACCCAGGATCGTTGGGCCGGGCGGGTCAGCCCCGGCGACTTCACCACTCCGGCCGAGGTGTTGGCCCGCATCCGGGTGCCCAAGCACTTCAACCACCGGTCCCCGGGCGCCCGGCGGGATCTCGCCGCCGAGGTCAGCGGCACCGGCCTGGACCGGCACGGTGGCCGACGTGGGGGCCGTTCCCGAGAGGTGACCGGCGAGGACCACCGGATCAGCCAGCTCCGCACCGAGCTTCGCAACCACCCCTGCCACGCCTGCCCCGAGCGGGAGGAGCACGCCCGCTGGGCGGAGCGGCGTCGGCGGTTGGAGCGCGACACCGAGGAGCTGCGTGAGCGCGTCAGTGGTCGTACGGGCTCCCTCGCGCGGACGTTCGACCGGATCGTGGCGCTGTTGACCGAGCGTGGCTACCTCGCCCGCGACGGCGCGGTCACCGACGCCGGTCGGATGCTGGGCCGGATCTGGACCGAGGCGGACCTGCTGGTCGCCGAGTGCCTGCGCCGGGGGGTGTGGAACGGGTTGTCCCCGGCCGAGTTGGCAGCCGCGGTGTCCGTGGTGGTGTTCGAGGCGCGCCGCGATGTCGACGAGCGGGCGTCGCTGCCGCGCGGGCCGGTGGCCGACGCGGTGGACGAGACGCTGAAGCTGTGGGGGGAGATCGAGGCCGACGAGGCGGCGCGGGGGCTGTCCGCGACCCGGGAGCCGGATCTCGGTTTCGCCTGGCCCGTCTACCGGTGGGCCCGGGGCGAGGCGCTGGCCAAGGTGCTCGGCAGCGGGCACGAGATCGATGGTGAGATGCCCGCTGGTGACTTCGTCCGGTGGGCCCGACAGGTCGTCGACCTGCTGGGTCAGATTGCCGACTCCGGCGGTGCCACAACGGAGCTGCGGTCCACCGCTCGACAGGCTATAGCGGCCGTCAATCGGGGCGTTCTCGCGTACCACACGTCAGCCTGACAATCACGCTCAGTCATTATCGTCGGCGAATCGACGCAGCGGACGGTCACCGCGACCGCACCCCTCGGATAGCCCGGGGGGCACTGTTGCGCCTGATCACAGCACCCCTGATCATTGCCGAGGCGTCTTGTTGACGCGTCGGTAACGAATGGGGAGAAAGCCGCCGTGGCGGAGATCAATCACTTTGAGTACGGGTGGATCACGCCCGCGCTGAGTTACGCGCTGTCCGTGCTCGGTTCGATCCTCGGTCTGGTCTGCGCCGGGCGCATCCGTACGGCCCGGACGAACGGTCAGCGGGCGTGGTGGGGTCTGCTGTCGGCCTGGGCGCTGGGCGGCACCGCCATCTGGGCGATGCACTTCATGGCCATGCTCGGCTTCGCCGTCGAGAACACCCGGATCCGCTACGACGTGCCGCTGACCGTGGCCAGCACGGCCATCGCCGTGGTGGCGGTCGGTATCGGCCTGGCCATCGTGGGCACCGGCCGGCTGAATGCCGTACGACTGATCGCCGGCGGTGTCTTCACCGGCGCCGGCGTGGCCTCCATGCACTACACCGGCATGGCCGCCATGCGCCTCAACGGCAGCCTCGGCTACGACACGCTCCGGGTCGTGCTCTCGGTGGTCATCGCCGTGGTGGCGTCCACCGTCGCGCTGTGGCTCGCGATGACCGTCCGCCGGGGGTTGGCGATCTTCGCCTCCGCGCTGGTCATGGGGATCGCCGTCAACGGGATGCACTTCACCGGCATGAGCGCGCTGTCGGTGCACCGCCACGAACGGGCGGGTGAGGTGACCGGCGCCGGGGTGAGCACCCTGCTGGTGCCGATCGTGCTGGCGGTGATCTTCGGGGTGGTTGGTCTGCTCTACGCGCTGCTCGCCGCTCCGACCGACGACGACCGGGCCGCCGCCGCGTACCTGGACGGGCGACGGCTCTCGGAGCCGCCGGCCCCGGCACCCACCGCTGCTCCCGACCCGGTCGGGTTGCGCGCTCGCTCCACCCTCGGCCAGCCCGGCACTCCGTTCCCGTCGCGCCGGGACACGCCGCCGCGCTGACGCCGTGCGGCCGGCCCGTGCCGCGTTGCTGGCCGCCTCGTGGAGCCGACCGCCTCCGTGCCCCGGTAGGGAGGCGGATCAGGCCGGCCGCCGGCCGGGTCGACTGCGATCGATGGTGAGGGTGGCCAGCAGCCCGGGGTGGTCGGTCGCCCCGTGCATGGGCACCAGGCTGCGACAGCAGAGCGTGACGTCGGTGGTGGCCGTGACGTGCTGCAGTCGGCCGTCGTCGATCCGCTGATGGCCCGGCGGAGTGCAGGACCGCACGTCGGGGTCGTGGCCGGCGCGCAGGTTGAGATCGCCGGCCAGCACGGTGGGCTCGTACCCGGCGTTACGGCTGATCGTCGGCAGGATGGTGTCGACCAGGTGGTCGCACTGGGTGAGCGCGATTCGGTAGCCGGTGGCCGACAGGTGCGTGGTGCAGGCGAGCAGGGCGCCGTCGACGTCGACGCAGAGCCAGGCTCGTTCCTCGGGGTCCGCGAGGTCCTGCGTCGGGTGGGTTCCGGCGTACACGGTGTTCGGGGTGGCCGGCGTCCGCACATGGGTCAGCAGCCCGATGCCGAACCGATGGCCGTTGCGGCAGCGGGTGTCGTCGCCGCTCGGACGGTCGCCGGCGGCCTGGAACGCGGCCACGACGGTCCGCCCAGGGTGAACGGCCTGAAACACGCCGCGCAGGGCGGACACGTCAGGCTCGCAGATCTCGTTGAGGGTGACCAGGTCGGGTGCCTCGATGGTGATCACCTCGGCGGCTCTGGCCATCGCTCGGCCGGTGTAGCAGCCGGCGCGGCCACTGTTGCAGAGGTTCAGCTGGAGCATCCGTAGGACGGTGGGCTGCGCGGCGTCCCCGGCGAACGGCGACGTGGTCGGCCGGTTGGCCGGGAGTGCGGCAGCGGCGAGTAGGCAGCCCACCGCCAGGGCTCGGCGCAGGAAACGGTACTGACGGGCGGCCACACGGACTCCGGGGTGCACGAGGCGACAGTCATCGCCGAGGTGCGAGTGATCCTACTGGCGGCCGAGTCGGCGATGGCGAGCCAGAGCGGTGGGCCGAGGGGGGTACGCGCGCGGCGCGTACCCCCTCGGGTGTCGCTCAGTAAGCGCGGACCGCGACGACCGTGTACGGCGTGGTGGGGGTCGGCGGCGTGGTGAACCGGGCGTTGGGCAGGTAGAGCCGGCCCAGCGCCTTGGCCACTGTGGTGGGCACGTCGAAGTTCGGATCGGTGATGGTGCCGGTGAGCGCTCCGGCGGTACCGGCGTGGTTCAGCCGGACCACCGCGATCTGGTTGAGGCGGTTCTGCACGACGTAGAGGGTGCGGCCGAGCAGCAACAGTCCATCGCCGTTGGTGAAGGTGTGGCCCGGCACGTCCACGACGGTGCTCGCGCCGGTCGCCGGGTCGACCCGGTACAGCGTGCCGGTGGTGGACTGGACGACGATCAGCGCCCGACCGTCCGGCGTGGTGGCGATGCCGTTGAGGTTCACCCCGGTGCCGACCTGCTCGTACGCGCCGGTCAGCGTGATCGTGGTGAACGCGTCGGCGGGCGGCAGCGCCCCGCCGCGACCGAGCGGCAGCCGGTAGAGAACCGGCCGGTTCGAGTCGGTGAAGTATGCCGCGTCGCGGGTCAGCACGACGTCGTTGACGAACGTCGGCGCGGTGGCGAACTGGTAGCGGGCCAGCACCTCGCCGGTGCGGGTGTCGAGCACGCGGGCGTCGCCGGCCGTGCCACCGGAGACGAAGAGCCGGCCACGCCTGTCGACCTTGAGGCCGAGCGACGGCGTGCCGGTGGCCGCGCCGATCATCGTGCCCCGGCCGGTGACCAGGTCGACGCGCTGGATGGCACCGGTGGCGCGGGAACCGAAGTAGGCGTATCGGCCGGCGGTGGCGATGCCCTCGGGCTGGAACCCGTCGGGGAGGGCGAGGACGGCCGGCGGCCGCCCTGCGGGGTGCGCCTGCGCCGGCGCGACGGCGACGGTGGCCAGCATGGCGGCGGTCAACGCGCCGCCGAGCGTGGTGCGGAGGGGGCGGTTCACTGTGCTCCTTCCGGGCGGAAGCGGCACGAGCCGACACGTCCGCCACGTTCACTGGGGCCAGGACCCTCCCCACTGTACGACCGCTGGCGGGCGCCCGCTCGGCGTCACCGACGCGGCCTTCGGGTGACCGCGCCGGTGAGCCCGTCGAGCGGGGTGGAGATCAGGCGTTGCGGACCAGCCTCCACCGGTTGTCCGCGCTGCCGTTGTCCGGATCCTGCACGGCCTGCGCTCCCCAGGCGGCCGACCCGTTCAGGATTCCGAGCAGCTTGTTGCTGTTGACGTTGCGGATCTTGTAGGTGCCGTCGCCGTTGTCCACGAGGATCCACCGGTGATCGGCGGTGCCGTTGTCGGCCCACTGCAGGACCCGGGCGTTGTCCGCGGTGGACATGTTCTCCACGCCCAGAACCTTGCCGCTGTTGACGTTGCGGAACCGGACCGCGTTGCCGTCGGTGATGACCACCCAGTTGTGGTCCGCCGTGCCGCTGTCGTTCCACTGCACGGCCAGACCACCGTCGGCGGTGGACATGTTTTGGACACCGAGGACCAGACCGGTGCCGACGTTGACCAGGCGGTAGCTGCCGGTCGGGCCGCCGCTGCCGCTGGTGTTCCAGTAGACCGTGTAGTTGTAGCCGTGGGCGTCGTAGAAGGGGGCGAGGTTGACAGTGGACCCGTTGGCGCTGGCGGTGAACGCGAGCGAGCTGGTGCTGGTCCGGGTGATCGAGGAGACGGTGAGGGTGGGCAGGGTGCTCAGGGCCGTGTTGCCGTAGTTGCCGGCCAGCACCGAGGGACCGTAGGTGACCGCGCCGACGTTGGCGTTGTCGTTGGTGGCCTTGACGGCGACCTGCATCGGCAGCCGCACGGTGATGGTGTCACCCGCGGCCCAGGTGCGCGTGACAGTGGAGTAGCTGCCCGGTGTGGTGGTCACGTTCTCCACCGTGCCGTTGACGGCGATCGTCGCGCCGCTGGTCCAGGACGGGATCCGCACCCGGATGCTCCACGACCCGCTCATCGAGCCGGACAGGGTCAGCGTGCTGGTGTCACTGACCGGGAAGCTGGTGGTCTGGGTGACAGTGATGCCGCGCTGCGTCCAGTTCAGCACCGACGGCGTGAACAGGTTCACGCTCAGTGTGGTGCCGTTGTGGAAGTAGATGGAGTCCATCAACCTCGTGTTGATCTCCAGGCCCGTGCCCTGGCAACACCAGAACGAGTTGTAGTCGGTGCTCCAGGTGCCGCCACCCCACGCCGGGCCCACACCGCGACGTCCGCCCGGCCGCAGCGGGGTGAAGTAGGTGATGTGGCCGTGGCTGTCGGCCGGGTTCTGCCCGCCGATCAGGTGGTTGATCAGCGCGCGCTCGTAGAAGTCGAAGTAGTCCGCCCGGTTCGGGTCGAGCAGCCACAGCTCCCGGGTCAGCTTGAGCATGTTGAACGTGTTGCACTGCTCGCAGGTGTCGTTGCTGAGGTAGCCGGCGATCGCGTTGGGCGGCCGGAAGTGCTCCGCCTGGCTGTTGCCGCCGATGACGTAGGTGTGCGCGCCGACGGTGATGTTCCACGCGTTGCTGGCGATGCTCCGGTAACGGGTGGTCCCGGTGGCCTTGAACTCCCGGGCCGCGCCGATCCACTTGGGCACCTGCGTGTTGGCGTGCCGGCCGTTGAGCTGGTCCTGGTTGTTCGCCAGCGGGTCGAACACGGCGGCATGGTCGAACCGCTGCGCGGTGGCGAGCCACCGGCTGTCGCCGGTCTGCTGGTAGATGTCGGCGAGCACGTCGTTCATGCCCCCGAACTCGGTGCCCAGCATCGACTGCATCTGGCTGGAGCTCAGTCGGCTCGTCCGGGTGTCGACCCAGCCGGCGAGGGCCAGCAGCACCGTACGGGCCTGGGTGTTTCCGATGTAGCGCCAGACGTCGAGCAGACCGGCGAGGGTCTTGTGGATGCCGTAGTAGGGCACGTTGCCGTTGGACAGCGTCCGTGCCTCGAGCGCTGTGAAGTCGGACTCCGGGAAGCCGGAAAGGTACCCCGCGCCGAACCCGGCGGCGGAGTTGTTGGCCTGACACTTGGCCAACTCGGCCACCATGTAGTTGGCCTTGTCCCGGCAGGTCGTGTCGCCCAGCACCGCGTACGCGTACGCCCACGCGCTCAGGAAGTGGCCCTGCATGTGGGTCCGGAACGGGAAGTTCGGCGCGTCCCAGCCGCCGTTGGTGGCGGCCCCGTTCGTGGACAGCCGGTGGTTGGCGCGGAAGTTGTAGAGCATTCTGTCGACGTCGACGAACCGCAGGTAGTTGAGCGTCCGGGTCTGGTTGTCCATCCAACGGCCGGAGCTGAGTCGTACCTGACCCGGGTCGAATGCGTACGCCGAGACGCCGATGTCGGACCGGGCCGGGGGCACGACGGCGGCGTACGCACTCCCGGGGGAGATCGCGGCGCCGGTCGCGGAGACCACCACAGTGGCTCCGGCGGCCTGGAGCAGGTGGCGGCGGCTGAGGGGCGGGGGTGGTGGCATGGGGGAACCTCCAGATGGCCGGGTACGTCGGGGCCGCCATCGATGGCGGTGGGTGGTCGGCGGCAATGGGGTCGACGCCGGGTGCGGTGTGGTGGGGGACGTGGGTCGCCGTGGACGCCGGGTGCCCACCCCTGCGCTTATCGCGGCACATCGATGTGATCGCTAACATAGTTCGTCGTTAACACGCCCGCAACCCCCGGGGCACCTCGTCGACCCATCCTGCGACGGCCTGGCCCGCTGCCGCCGGGCCAGGTGGCAGCTATGGTCCGAAACGGACATCCACCGGGTAAGCGAGCACCGGATCGTGACCATGGGTGACAGGCGCCGGTGAGCTTCCGTCCGTTGACGCCCGTCCGACCGCTCAGTACCGTGCATCGTAAACCTTCGATGTCAACGTCGATACATCAGTGCTGCGATGTGGTTACGACGGTCATCCCGCGCCTCACATAAATCCAGTTCAGATGGGGGAGGGGGGTATTCAAGAACAGGCTGTTAGCGCTCACACGGCCACCGGCCGCGCTGCCTCGGGAACGGCAAAGCCCGTTTCGATCGGCTGCCAGCCACTGCGGGGGCTCGCCCAGTCAGACATCGCGCACGGCGCACTCTCTGTAGGAGCAATCGTGACAGTGAAAGACCGAACCGCAACCCGGGTCAGCCACCGGACCAGGCGCGCCATCGCCTGGCTGGCGAGCATGGCCTGCGTCCTCGCACTGGTCCCGGGTACGGCCAGGGCCGACAACCCCATCGTCCAGAACATCTACACCGCCGACCCGGCGCCGATGGTGCACAACGGCCGGGTCTACCTCTACACCGGACATGACGAGGACGGGTCGACCTACTTCACCATGCGTGAGTGGCGGGTGTACTCGTCCGCCGACATGGTGAACTGGACCGATCACGGATCGCCGATGAGTCTGGCGACGTTCGCGTGGGCGGACGCCAACGCGTGGGCCGGGCAGGTCGTCCCGCGTAACGGAAAGTTCTACTGGTACGCGCCGGTGCGCCAGCGCTCCAACGGGCAGATGGTCATCGGCGTCGGGGTGGCCGACAGCCCGACCGGGCCGTTCCGCGACGCGCTCGGCCGACCACTGGTCGGCAACAACGAAATCGACCCGCACGCGTTCATCGACGATGACGGGCAGGCGTATCTGTACTGGGGCAACCCGGGCCTGTGGTACGTGAAGCTGAACCCGGACATGATTTCCTTCTCCGGCGGCGCGACCCGCATTCCACTCACGACGGCGGGGTTCGGTACCCGTAACGGAAATGCGAGTCGGCCCACGCTGTACGAGGAGGGCCCGTGGGTGTTCAAGCGCAACGGGTTGTACTACAACGTGTTCGCGGCGGAGTGTTGCTCGGAGTTCATCGCGTATTCCACGGCGACCGGACCGACGGGGCCGTGGACCTATCGGGGAACGATCATGCCGCGGCAGGGCACCAGCTTCACCAATCACGCGGGTGTGATCGATTTCCAGGGTGGTTCGTATTTCTTCTACCACAACGGGGCGCTGCCCGGCGGCGGTGGTTACACCCGTTCGGTCGCAGTGGAGAAGTTCAGTTACACCAGCAGTGGCCTCTTCCCAGCGATCACGATGACGAACACGGGTGCCCCACAGGTGGGCACTCTGAACCCGTACGTGCGGCAGGAGGCCGAGACGATCGCGTGGGGCTCGGGGATCGAGACCGAGGCGTCCAGCGAGGGCGGGATGAACGTCGGTTGGATCGAGAACGGCGACTACATCAAGGTCAAGGGCGTCGCCTTCGGCGCGGGTGCCACCTCGTTCAGCGCCCGGGTCGCGTCGGCCACCGGCGGCGGCCGGATCGAGGTACGCCTGGACAGTGCCAGTGGTCCGACCGTGGGCACCTGCACAGTGGGCGGCACCGGCGGCTGGCAGACCTGGACCACCAGCACCTGCGCGGTCAGCGGAGCGACCGGCACCCATGATCTCTACCTGCGCTTCCCCGGCGGCAGCGGCAACCTTTTCAACATCAACTGGTGGCAGTTCAGCGGCGGCGGCAGCGCCACCAACCTGCTCACCAACGGCGACGTGGAGAACGGCACGACGGGCTGGGGTGTGCACGGCAGCGGCACCCTTGCCAGGAACACCACAGTCGCGCACGGCGGCAGCGGGTCGCTGTCGATCACCGGCCGGACCGGCGCCTGGAACGGCCCCGGTCAGGACGTGACCGCCAAGCTCACCAACGGCAAGAGCTACACCACAAACGTCTGGGTACGAGCGCAGAGCGGCACCCCGGCGGCGAAGGCGACACTGTCGCTCACCGTGAACGGCACGACGAACTACCTCCAGCTGACGCCGGCGGTGGGGGTGAACGTCAACGGCTGGACCCTGCTCACCGGCACCGCCACCGTGTCGTGGAGCGGCACGTTGTCCAGTGCCGCCTTCTACGTGGAGACGGCCGAGGGCACCGACAGCCTCCTCGTCGACGACGCCTCGTTCCAGTGACGGGTGCTGCCGGAGCCGTGCTCGGCGCGGTTGGTGACGACTTGACGAACGGGATGTTATCGCTCACAGTCGATGGTTGAGGGCGGCCGCGCCTGTGGTTCACCGGGCGAGCCTGCTGTGGCCCCTCGGAGCGCGACGTCCGCCCAGGGCATGCCGGACGTCGGCTCAGGATTCCCCGCACTGCTGCCGCGACGGCGACTGGTGCTGCCGTCGCCACAGTCGCAGGAGCAGATTCGGGCGCTGCGCCTCCATCGCTGCATCACCACAGAGAAGGAATCCGCATGAATCACAGAAGAGCCTTGCGAGCGGTGGTGACCGTCGCCGTCACCGGCGCTCTCGCCGCCGCTATGACGATGACCCTGACCTCCACGGCCAGCGCCGGCACGACCCTCCGGGCCTCGGCGGCCGAGAAGGGTCGCTACTTCGGCGCGGCCGTCGCGACGGGCAAGCTGTCCACCAGCGTGTACACGACGATTCTGAACCGTGAGTTCAACAGTGTCGTGGCCGAGAACGAGATGAAGTGGGACGCCACCGAGCCGCAACAGGGTCGGTTCAGCTACACCGGTGGTGATCGTCTGGTCAGTCACGCGCAGGCCAACGGCATGAGCGTGCGGGGTCACACGTTGTTGTGGCACGCACAGCAGCCGGGCTGGGCGCAGGGCATGTCGGGCAGCGCGTTGCGCAACGCGGCGATCAACCATGTCACCCAGGTGGCGACGCACTACCGGGGCAAGATCTATGCCTGGGACGTGGTGAACGAGGCGTTCGCCGACGGTGGTGGCGGTGGGCGTCGGGACTCGAACCTGCAGCGCACCGGCAACGACTGGATCGAGGCGGCGTTCCGGGCGGCGCGGGCTGCGGATCCGGGTGCGAAGCTGTGTTACAACGACTACAACACCGACGGGATCAACGCGAAGTCGACGGGGATCTACACCATGGTGCGGGACTTCAAGTCTCGTGGCGTGCCGATCGACTGCGTGGGCTTCCAGTCGCACCTGGGCACCTCGCTGGCCGGTGACTACCAGGCCAACCTGCAGCGGTTCGCCGATCTCGGTGTGGATGTGCAGATCACCGAGCTGGACGTGATGACCGGCGGCAACCAGGCCACCATCTACGGCGCCGTCACCCGCGCCTGCATGAACGTCTCCCGCTGCACCGGCATCACCACCTGGGGCGTGCGCGACTGCGACTCCTGGCGTGGATCGGACAACGCCCTGCTGTTCGACTGCAACGGCAACAAGAAGGCCGCGTACACCAGCGTTCTGAACGCCCTCAACGCCGGGCCCGCCATCCCCACGGACCCGCCGACCGACCCGCCGACCGACCCGCCCACCACCCCGCCGCCGGGAACGGGTGGTTGCTCGGCGTCGGTGTCACTGAACTCGTGGAACGGCGGGTTCGTGGCCACCGTGAAGGTGACCGCCGGCTCCGCCGGCACGAGCGGGTGGAACGTCGGTGTCACCCTTGCCAGTGGTGCGAGCGTCACCAACACCTGGAGCGCGACGGCCAGTGGCTCGACCGGCACGGTGCGGTTCGCCAACGTGGACTACAACGGCCGCCTCGGCGCGGGTCAGGTCACCGAGTTCGGCTTCCAGGGCACTGGCAGTGGGGCCGGCATCACGCCCACCTGCACCGCCTCCTGAGCACGACTGACTGACCGCACGGTGCGGCCGGTGTGGAGGAGCGATCCTGCTCCTCCACACCGGCCGAGGTCGTGTCGTGTGCGAACCTGTCGATCAGGAGTACGGAAGCCGCAGCACCGACTGGTTGCCGATGCCCACGGTGGTCGGGTTGTTGCCGATCGCCGACCAGACCTCCACCCGGACCGTGCCGTTGCTCAGCCCGCCCAGGGTGCCGGTGGCCGAGGACAGGCCGGCGTTCTGGGTGTAGTGCTCGTAGCCCGTGACCGGGTCGGTGGCGAAGTAGCGCAGCGTCTCCACCCGTTCCCAACTGCCGTTGCCGGTGAGGTCGTAGGAGATCCGCACCTGCACGCCGTTGCCGACCGCCGTCCCGGCGTCCACGAACAGGTCGAACGCCGTCTGGCCGCCGGTGTAGGCGAGGTTGAGGCCGGTCGCCGTGAAGACCTGGGCGTTGGTGGGCGTACCGTCGTGGTTTCCGTTCGCCGCCGCGACCGTCGTCGTGGCCGCGCTACCGGCGGCGCCCAACCCGCCCCCGGGCAGCAGGTACCGCGTCGGGTTGCCCGGGGTCGTCGGTGGGTCGGTCGTCGGCGGCGGGTCCGTCGGCGTCGTCGGAGGGACACCGCCAGCCGCGTTGCCACCACTCCAGGTGTACGCCCCGGTGGTGGCCGTCTTGCCGGCTCCCACGCTGAGCGTGGTGCCGTTGGAGAACGTCACGGTGATCGGCGTCGCCGTCGGGTTCGACGCCACGTAGGTGCGGGCCCCGTTGCGGGAGAAGACGGCGGACAGCGGATGGTTTCCGGTCACCGTCGTGTCGACATTGCCGAGGGCGGCGAGGTTACGGATCCAGTGGAACGTGTGTGCCCGACTCTCGCCCTCCTCCGGGGTGTAGCCCGGGTTCGCGCGGAGGTTCGCCAGCGCCGCGTCGGGATCGCCGAGGGCCTGGAACTGCCAGAGGATGTCCTGCCACACCGTCGGTTGCCCACCGTTGTTGCGGACCAGTTCGGCGTAGTTGGTCCGCACGTACGCCGGGTTGTTGCCGAGGTAGAGGTGTCCACCGGTGACCGGCAGCAGGTTGATGCCCTGGATCATCTCCGGCTCGCCGCTGAACCAGGTGGCGTACGCGCCACCGTCACCCCAGACCATGCCGACCGTCGAGTGCCCGAAGGCGGCGGGGAAGTTCTGGTCGCTGACGTCGAACCAGTACTCCTGAATGGCGGCGGCCTGGGTGGTGTAGAGGAAGACGCCGGCGTCGCGGACGGCGGTGTTGCCCGTCGTCTGCCCCCACTGGATGAGGGCGCTCGCGAAGTTCATCCCCTCCGACGAGGACTCCTGGTTGTTGCCGGAGCCGAACGAGCCGTGCCCGGACGCCCAGTCGTGCCCGGCGTAGATGTCGAAGTCGCGCAGGTACGGGAACTGGGTGTCGCCACGGCGGTAGTTGTTGGCGTCCCGGATCAGCAGGTCGACCATGCCGCCGTAGCGGCTGGTGGCCGCCCAGGCCGGGTCGAACTTCGCCAGCGTCGCCGCGGCGGCGATGTAGTAGCCGTAGTGGAAGTGGTGGTCGTTGAGCTCCTGGTCCGACCCGTACGACGCCGGGTAGCCGATCAGGGTGCCCCAGTTGTTGTCGTAGTAGAAGACCCGGCTGGTCTTGCCGCTGGACGCGGTGAACCAGTCGGTGAGCGTGCTACGGATCGCGTTCAGCGCGCTGTCGCGCGTCGTGGTGTCGTTGACCTGGTCGGCGATCTCGGCGATCCTCGCGGCCCGGCCGAGCCCCTTGCCGGTCCAGTAGGTGTCGTTGCCGCGTTGGTCCATCGGGTTGGCGCGGGTGGCGGTCAGGTGCCCGGTGAGCGTCGACAGGTCGCCACCGCTGCCGTCACCGACGGCCGGCAGCTCCGGCAGGATGCCCTGGAACTTCATGGCGGTGCGGAACTGGTTGACGCCGGTGAGCACCTTCATCCGGCCACGCGCCGACGGGTAGGTCGGCGTGATCGCTGTGGAACCGCTCAGCGACTTCCACTGGTGTGGGTAGAGGCTGACCACTGTCTGCGTGGCGGTGCCCTCCCGGGCGGTCGTGGTGAACGCGTACGTGGTGGTCAGGCCGCTGGTCGCGGGGTTGTAGGCGTACGAGACCTGGGTGCCGGTCACGTGGGCGTGCGCGTACTGACCGTAGGTCGCGGCCAGCGCGGCGCGGTCGGTCGCGCTGGACGTCGGCGGCAGCAGGGCGACGGAGAAGTAGCCGCGACCGGCCAGGGTGGACGAGATCCGACCGGACGCCACGGTCCAGCTGGCGCCGCTGGGCGCGAACCCGACATAGTCGTGGCCGTTGACCCGGAAGCCGATGGTGGCGCCACTGTTGGACCAGACGTCGGGGGTGCCGGCGGTGCTGATCTGCGCGTTCCCGCCGGTGGTCTGGAAGTACGCAAAGGGCAGACCGTGGCCGATGGTCGCGCGCATGGTGCGCGTGCCGTCGCTCCAGTGCGGGCTGACCGTCCAGTCCGTCCAGCCGTCGACCTTCACCAGGGGTGCGCTGAGCCCGGCCACACCGACCCGGATGTCCTGCACGTACGGGTAGTGGAACTCACCGACACCGGTGGCGGTGCCGCTGATGGCGGGCGTGGAGTTGGCGGAGAAGCCGAGCCCGTCGCCGAAGGTGTCGTACGAGATCGGGTGGGCGTGCAGCGGCTCACTGAAGGAGCAGTCGGTGCGCTTCCACAGCAGTGAGGACCACCAGTCGTTGGTGGGGATCGGCCCGGCGGGCGCGTTGGCGGTGGCGAACTGCCGGGGGTTGCTGGACATCGCGCCGCAGCCGCTGGGGAGCGGGCCGACCGGGGTGGTGGTGTAGCTGCCGGCGCCGACGGGTGCGGCTTCGGCCGCGGGGGTGACGGGGATGGCGAGGCCGCCGACGACCAGGGCCAGCGCGGTGGCGGCGGCCAGGGCCCATCGGCGGTGGGGGACGGGAGGTTTCATCGTGCCTCCATCGCGCGCGCCGGGTGCGGCCCTTGCCGGGTCCAGCGCTATGCGTCTGAATTGGGGGGAAGGTCAGGTGAGAGAGCGCTCTCTCGGCCAACGGTAATCGAGTACCGAGATCCCCGTCAATGTGTCCAACCCGTTGCGTGCTGATGTCGCTATTTGCCGGCGCTCGCACGGTCGCCCAGCGGTTCACCCGCACGGTCGCTCACCAGCGAGTCCGGAACGCGCATCCGCCACGCGTCGGTCACCAGCTCGGTCAGCCGGTCCAGGTCGACCGCCGCCAGGCGCAGCAGCACCAGGGGTAGACCGTCGTAACCGGGCGTGGTGAAGAAGACCTCGGGCTCCCCGAGAAGGAGAGCCTGTTTCTCGGCCTCGTCGCCGACGAACAGCACCGCGACGTCGAGCCGGATCACCCGCGGCTTGCCCGGTATCCGCTCCGGATAGGACCAGACGAAGCCCTTGTCGGCCACCCGGAAGTCGAAGCCGTCACTGGCGATCTCCACCGTGTGCGGCAGAGCCAGCGCCACCCGGCGTACGTCGTCCGCGTCAGCCACCGAACCTCCTCGCACCGCGCACCATCCGCATGCGCCGAGATTACGCGGTGGACAGCTCGATGGCCGTGGCGCCGACGATCGCCCGTTCGCCGTTCTCCTGGACGTAGCCGACCACGCTCGCGCTCCGCGGATCGAGGTCAGGCGGTGTCGCCACTTCCACCTGCCCCCGCTCGGCGTCCAGGCCCACCGACCTGAAGGCGCGCAAGACGTTGTCCTGCCGCAGCGTCCGCCCGGCGTTCTCACCCCTGGCGATCTCGCTGGTCAGATCCCGTTCCACGACAGCCACGTGCAGCACCGCGCGCTCCGGCGGCTGGTCGGTCCGGTAGTCCACCATCACCCGGTCGTTGCCGAGGTTGGCGATGGAGAGCGCCAGTGGCGTCGTGGCCGTCGAGGCCATGGCGGACATGATCGCGGCGGCCGCCCGTCGGCGATCGGAACCGACGAACTCGACGGTGCCGTTGACGACCATCTGCGGGGTGTACAGACCTCGGGTTCCGAGCGCGCGGGCGTACGCCTCCTGCCGCGCGGTGTACGTCGCCTCCGCGAACTGGTCGGGCCAGCCCAGGTCGTCCCAGTAGTCGACGTGGAACCCGAGGGCGAAGACGTTCTGGCCCCGTTCCCGTGCGTCGCGCTCGATCTCGCTGAGCAACTCCTCCGCGGGAGGGCAACTGTTGCAGCCCTGGGACGTGAACATCTCGACGACGGCGAAGCCGCCGTCCGTCGATGGGTTCGTCATGGTGGCGTGTCTCCTCCCACGGTGGTGCCCGGCGATGGTGCGTCTCCCGGTGACCGGCGGCGTTGCGTTTCCCGTTTCGGCCGAGACAATGCGCGTGGGTCGCGTCCCCGGCCGGCCTCGCGGGTAGCGCCGCCGGGCCGGGTGGTTGGATGGTCGGGTGCAGTTCACAGTGACAGACGCGCCGGCGCGGGAGCGTTTCGAGGCGCGCGACGAGGCGGGCGCGGTCGCCGGGTTCGTCACCTACCAGCTGACCGGCTCGATCATCGCCTACACCCACACCGAGGTCGATCCGGCGTACGAGGGCAAGGGCCTCGGGTCGACGCTGGCGCGGGCCGTGCTGGACGACGCGCGGAGCAAGGGCCGGACCGTTGTGCCGATCTGCCCGTTCCTCGCCGACTGGGTGGTCAAGCACCCGGAGTACGAGAGCATCGTGGTCCGGTCCACCCGCAAGATCAAATAAGCGCTGCCCCTGGTCGAGTGGTGTCAGGCGTCCGGTAGGAGCTTGGCGGCGAGGGTGCGGGCCGTCGCGGTCAGGGTGCCGATGTCCAGCCCCGTCCGTCCCATGAACACCAGGCCCTGCTGTGCCGCGAGCAGCGCCCGCGCCGTCTCGACCGGGTCGACGTCGCGCGGCAGGTCACCCTCGTCCTGGGCCCGCCCCACGCTCTCGGCGACCAGGCTGGTCGTCGCCTCGTAGGTGCGCCTCGCCTCGGCGAGAACGTCGGGGTCGCTGGTGGCGAGTTCGTACGTGCTGTTGGCCATGAGGCAGCCGCGCCGGGCGGCGGCTCCACCCGGATCGTTCACCGGCGCCACGACGAACGCGCGCAGCGCGTCCAGGGCGCGGGGAGCGGAGGTGAGCATCTCGCGCAGGTAGCCGCCGCTGGTGTCGGTGTATTCCCGCAACGCCCGCAGGAACAGTCGGTGTTTGTCGCCGAAGGCGCCATAGAGGCTGCCCTTGCCCAGCCCGCTGACGCGCACGAGGTCCTCCAGCGAGGTCGCCGCGTAGCCGGCGTCCCAGAACTGGTCCCGGACGGCGCGGATCACCTGCTCCTCGTCGAACTGTCGTGGCCTGGCCATGTGACCAGCGTAGCAATTGTTGACCGTACGGTCCACCAAAAGTATGGTGGGCCGATCCAACGGGTCAGCGACCCCGCCGAGGCAGCCGCTGCCGTCGCGTTCCTGGTCAGCCCCGCGGCCTCGTACATCACCGGCGCCGTGCTTGACTCCAACGGCGGAAACACCGCCTGAGCCCCGCCCCTCCGCAGCCCCGTCGGGAGACCACAACGATGACAGCCTCCACCTTCCGTGCCCTGCACCACGACCGTGCCGCCGGTGACCCGCTCGTCCTGCCGGGCCCCTGGGACGCGGCCAGCGCCCGGGTGCTGGCCGACGCCGGTTACCCGGCGCTCGCGACCCCGAGCGCGGGTGTCGCCGCCTCGCTCGGCTACGAGGACGGCGCGACCCCGCCGGACGAGATGTTCGCGGCGGTCGCGCGCATCGTCCGCGCCGTGTCCGTTCCCGTCTCCGCCGACGTCGAGGGCGGTTACGGCCTCGCCCCCCGCGAGCTGGTCGGACGGCTGTTGGAGGCCGGCGCCGTCGGCTGCAACCTGGAGGACTCGGAGGGGTCCGGCACCCTCAAGGACCCCCGGCGGCACGCCGACTGGCTGGCCGAGGTGCGCGCGGAGGCGGGCGACGCTCTCTTCATCAACGCCCGCGTCGACACCTTCCTGGTAGGGACGGGTGACCCGGCCGACGCTGTGGAACGCGCCCGCCTCTACGTGGCTGCCGGCGCCGACTGCGTCTACCCGATCCTGGCGCCGTCGCAGGTGCTCCCGCAGCTGAGGGAGGGCATCTCCGGGCCGATCAACATGGCCGCCGGACCGGACCGGGAGTCCGTGGCCGAGCTGGGCCGGCAGGGTGCCACGCGCATCACCTTCGGTCCAGGAATGCAGCGGTACGCGATGGCGTCGATCGGCGACCTCGCGGCCGAGCTGCGCGCCTGAGCCTGGACGTCACCGCGCCCCCGCGCCCCGGCGTGATCGACTCGGGTTTCGGGGAGTCGGGGTGTCCCGGTCGGGTGGATCGCGCGGTCTCCTGAATACCGATCCGGGCGGCGGGGCGGCGGGCGTCGGAGGAGTTTCGGCACCTGCGGCCGAGCCCCCGGCGCGCCGTCGCTCTGGACGGCTGCCGGGGGCTCGGATGCGGGCGGTCAGACCTGGTTGCCGCTCGGCAGCACCGAGGCCATCTCGTCGCCGGCGCCGGCGAGCACGCGGGCCTGCTGCGGCCAACTGGCCAGCCCCGGTGCGGCGCGCAGGCCGGCGGTCCGGATCAGGTCACGCAGTGCTGGCTCGTCCAACTCGCCGAGCTGGCCGTACGTGCGCACGCCCGCGTCCTGCAACGCGGCTGCCATCTTCGGCCCGACCCCCTGGATCCGGCGGAAGTCGTCGGCCGGGCCCGTCGGGTCGGCGTCGACGCTGCCGATCGCCGTGTCGGCGGCCGAACGAGCCGGAGGGGTGGCGGTGTTGACCGGTCGGACCGGTGGCGTGGCCACCGTCGACCGCTCGGCCTCCGCGGCGGCGACCGCAGGCTCGCCGTTCACGGAATCGGCGTGCACCGGCTCGGCATCGGACGTACCTGCGGTCGTCAACGCCTCTGCCGGCGCGGCGTCGACCGCCGTCGCCTTGGTCTCCACGTCGTCGGCCGGGCCGACGGAGACCGGCGCATCGTCGACCGGCGTCGAGTCGATCGGCGTGGCGTTGACGGGCGTGGTCTCGACCGGCGCATCGTCGGCCGGCGTCGTGTCGAGCGGTGCCGTGTCGGCGGTCGGGAGGTCGTCCGCGGGCTGGCGGGGTGCGACCACGGCCGTCGGGGCGGGCTGCTCGTCGACAGTGACCGGCTCGGGGGCCGATTCCACGGTCGGCTCCTGCCGCAGCTCAGCGGCGTCGGACTGCTCGGTGGCCGGTACCGGCGGCGGGTCCTCGGTCAGCGCCATGTCCCCCGGGTCGACGGTGCTCGGGGCGTCAGCCGGCACGGGCACCGGGGTGGGACCGTCCGGTTCGGTCAGCGCGCCGGGCGCGCTGACCGTGTCGACCGGTACCGGCTCGTCGGCGACCGCGGTCGGTGCCGGGTCGACGGCGGCCGCAGGCCGGGCCTCGTCGGTGGTGGCAGCCGGCGTGGGCGTGTTGATCACGGCCAGGCCGGCGACGGGGTCACCATCCACAATCGAATTGCCCTGTACGCCCCGCCGGCCGCGCAGCAGCCACCCGGCGGCCAGGCCCAGCAACAGTGCCAGTACCACTATCAGCGAGTGTCCGAAAGACCACGCCACGGCGAACCTCCCTCTCAGCTCGTTGTAAAAGTCACGAGAAAAACTCGCCGCAGCTTCGCACACGCGTATTGCCGACGACAGGCAGGATCGGCCGTCAGCGGTGCGGGTGGGACCGCCACCTCAGCCGGTGCCCGCCGGGTAACACAGCGTCGCGCGACCACACCAATTCGGACCCGATGAGACCGGGCCGGGCATGGATCGCTCGGCAGAGCGCTCCGGACACGATGAGACCCGGGCCCGGCGTGGGACGCCGAGCCCGGGTCGGGTGATGCGGAGTTCAGTCCCGGTCGCCCTCGTAGGTGTGGAAGTCGTCGACGAACCGGCGACGGAGCCGTGGTACCCGGCTGGTCACTCCGAAGTAGCCGCGCGCGCCGAGCAGTGCGAGCCGACCCACCACCGGTCGGTACATCCGGTCGTCGCCGCTGGTGCCGCTGCGGTTCAACGATTCGGCGACCCGGGCGAAGCCGTACGGCGCCATCACGGCCTCGTAGTCGGCGACCGCCTGCAGCAGCGTCTTGTCGCCGGCGGTGGCGCGGCTGAGCTGTGCGCAGAGCAGGCGGGCGTCGCGCAGCGCGGTGTTCGCGCCAACGCCCCGACCCGGGGTCATGGTGTGGATGGCGTCACCGAGCATGGTGACGGTGCTGCTCTTCCAGGGCGGCACCGGCTCGGACGTGGCCACTTTGATCGGTAGGGCGCTGGCCGGGTCCGCGTGGGCGAGCAGTTCCCGTAGGTGCGGGTGCCAGTTCGAGGTGAGGTCCAGGGCGACCTGCACCAGGTCCTCGCCGCGGCGTTCCATGATGTCGGCCGGGAACCGGTTGGCCGCACTCCAGATGATCAGGTTGATGTTGTCGGTGGTGGTGTCGTGGGCCAGGCCGGGCCAGTCTCGGAGCACTGCGGCGTCGGGCTCGCTGACGCCGGGCTTGATGGAGCGTTCGGCGTCCCACTTGAACTCCATGACGTGCAGCACGCCCATCATCCCGCCGACGCCGAAGATCAGCGAGATGCCCTGCTGGACCCGCTCCGGAATGAGGCCGCTGGTGTGCGGGGTCAGCGGGATCCGGGTGGCGATGTTGATCGTCCCGGCGTCGCGGGTGACGGCGTGCGGCAGGTACTGGCGGCGTACGGCGGAATGGGTGCCGTCGGCCGCCACCAGCAGGTCGCCGGTGGCGCTGGTGCCGTCGGCGAAGTGCGCGGTGACAGTGCCGTCGTCGCGCTGCTCGTACCTGGTGAAGGTCTTGTCGAAGTGCACCACGTCCTCCAGGCCGGTCAGCAGCACCTGGCGCAGCACCATCCGGGCCACGGAGTGTTCGGTGCGGACCGGGTCGGCGCTCGGCCGCAGCGCGAACGACGCGGTCTGGCGCAGCCCCTGGGTGACGACGTTGAAGTAGTGCGGCGGCCGGGCGCAGGTGGCCAGGAAGGTGGCGAACAGCTCCGGGGGAAGGCACTCCCGCAGCGCCCGGCTACCGGTGGGGCCGATGCCGACCCGGTAGCCGAGCAGCCCTTCGGCGCGGTCGCGGTGTCGTTCGTAGACGGCGGCGCTGATCCCGGCGCGGCGCAGGCCGTGCGCCAGGCACAGCCCGCCCGTGCCCGCGCCGATGATCAGGACGTGCGGCGGCGCGGCGGACATGTCAGCCGGCCGGGTGCGCGGCGGGCGCCTCGGTGCTGGCCGGGCGCGCCGTGGGCACGTCGGTGCTGGTCGAGCGTGTCGCCGGCACCTCGGCTGCGTCCCAGCGGTAGAAGCAGGCGGCGATCGCGTCCCGGGGGGAACGCCAGGTCGGCAGGTACGGCGACGTGTGCGCGGAGAGCCGTTCGTTGACCTGTCGGAAGAGCGGGTGGTTGCGGGCCGCCGCGAGGGCGTCCGGGTCGACGTCGTCCGAGGTCTCCAGCAGGTGTACGCACAGGTCGTGCAGGCAGTACAGGGATCGGTGCGTGACGCCGGTCAGGCTGGGGAGTTCGGTGGCGTCGGACTCGGCGAAGATCTGCGCGACACGACCCTCCGCTCCCGGGATGATCCGGCTGACGATCAGTAGACGACTCATGGGACCCCTTCCGCCGGTGGCCTGCCCGAACCCTCGGGGATCGGTGCCACGTGCACTGTGCGCCCACGGTGCCGCAGCGCCTGTCACATCACCGTCACGTACGCCGGCCGGCCGGTGACGGACGGTGCCGTCACGTACGCCGAACGGCCGGTGACGGGCGGTCGGTGATGGCCTCGCGGCTGGCCTGGCGGATCGGGGCGAGGGTGTCGTCGAGCAGGGCGCTCATGGCGGGGCTCGGCTCCAGCCGCAGCTCCCGGCGCAGCAGGTCCCGGTAGACGTAGAAGGCGTGCACGGCTTCGAAGGCGTTGCCCTCGGCCAGGTGGATGCGGACCACCAGTCGGTGTGGTGTCTCCCGTAACGGCTCGGCGGCCATCGCCTCCAACGCGGCTTCGAGGGCCTCTCCGTGCCGCCCTGCGGCCAGGTGGTGCCCGGCCACCTGTTCCAGCATGTGCAGGCGGAGTTGGCGCAGGCGTTCCCGGTCCAGCAGCACCCAGTCGTCGTACCAGCCGGGCAGGAGGTCGTGCCGCCCGGCGGCGAGCGCCCCGGCCGCGGTGCGCGGGTCGTCGCCGTCGCGGACCCGGGCCGCGGTGCCGACCAGGTCGTCCACGTCGAGCCGGACCGCCGAGCCGAGACGTACGGTGTCGCTGGCCACTGTCATCGGGCAGCACGGGTCCTGTCGGAGCCGCCACAGGGCGGTACGCAGTGAGGACAGCGCCCGTTCCTCCGACGCGTCGGGCCAGAGCAGCCCGGCGAGCTGGCTGCGGGTGGCGCCGGGGCGGAGCCCGATCAACGCGATCACCCGTTGCAGCCCGCGCGGCACCACGACCGGCACCGCCTCGCGGAGGAGTCGGAAGCCGCCGAGCAGGTGCAGTGAGACGCCCTCCTCGGGCGGGTCTCCGGCGGTCGGCACGGAAGGATCAGCGGCCACGGCGGCACCCCCTGCGGAACGCTCGTCCCGACTGTCTGCTGTGTCCCGGATCGGTTGCCCTCGACGCCACTGTCGACCCCGCCGAACGCGGCGTGGCCGGGCGCGGCCGCGCCCGCCGAGGCCGCCGGGCTGACCACGCTGAAGATTATCAATAATGGTCACGTTGCGTCAACGCCAGCCTGGACCTTCTATTAGTGACAGTTAACCCGAGATCGGTTCTGAACTGCATAAACATGAGCGCCTGCCGCGCACCGGACACATAGCTGATACACAGGTTGCGTCAACGCAGCGTCACCACCATCCGTCGCTGGCCGACCCGGCGCGGTGACGCCGCCGTGACGAGGATCGGCGCATCGTGTCGGCAGTCGTCCAGCGCGTCCGGGGGCCACCCGTCGCCGGCCGGACGCTGTGGGGGGAGGCCCAGTATGGACCGATCACTGATCGTCGCGAAGGTGGATCCGACCGCCGAGGAGCGGGTCGCCGAGATCTTCGCCGAGTCGGACGCGACGGAGCTGCCGCGCCTGGTCGGTGTCCGGCACCGCTCGTTGTACCGACTGCACGACCTCTACGTCCACCTGCTCGAGACCGCGCAGCCGGCGGAGGGCGCGGTGGAGGCCGCTCGTGACCACCCCGAGTTCATCCGGGTCAGCGACCGGCTGCGCCCGTACGTGTCGCCGTACCTGTCGACCTGGCGCTCGCCGCGCGACGCCATGGCGCGGTGCTTCTACCGGTTCGACGCCCCGGACACCGGGCGGCGGTCGTGACGGCCACCGCGCCGCGCGAAGAGCAGCTCTGGTCGCGCTGCGCGGGCTGCGCCAGCCTGCTCTACCGCAAACGGCTGCGCCGCAACCTCGACGTCTGCCCGGAGTGCGGGGAGCATGCCCGACTCGGCGCGCCGGAGCGCCTGCGCCAACTGGTCGACCCGGGTTCGCTGCGCCTGCTGCCCGACCTGCTGCCCGAGGCGGACCCGCTCGACTTCGTCGACGTGCTGCCGTATCCGCACCGGCTCACCGGGGCGCGGGCCAGCACGGGTCTGGCCGAGGGGGTCGTCTGCGCAACGGCCACCATCGGCGGGCACCCGGTGGCCCTGGCGGTGATGGACTTCCGCTTCCTCGGCGGCAGCCTGGGCTGCGCGGTGGGTGAGCTGATCACCCGGGCCGCCGAACGGGCGCTGGACGACCGCACCCCGCTCGTCCTGATCACCGCCTCCGGCGGCGCGCGGATGCAGGAGGGCGCGCTGTCGTTGATGCAGATGGCGACCGTCAGCCAGGCCATCGCCGCGCTACGCGAGGCGGGGCTGCTCACCGTGAGCGTCCTCACCGACCCGACCTACGGCGGGGTGGCCGCCTCGTTCGCCACCAACACCGATCTGGTGCTCGCCGAGAGTGGCGCGCGGATGGGCTTCGCCGGCCCCCGGGTGATCCGTCAGATCACCGGGCGGGCCCTGCCGGAGGGCTTCCAGACAGCCGACTTCCTGCTCCGACACGGGCAGGTCGACATGGTGGTGCAGCGCCGGTCGCTGCGCGGGCGGCTGATGGCCCTGCTCGCCGCGACCCGCGCCGGCCGTCCGGCGCGTCCGCCCGTACCCCGGCAGGAGCCGGCGGCGCGCCGCGAGCGCCTCGCCGACGACGGCGCCGCCGTGGCGCGGCCGGCGGACCCGGCGGCCGAGGGAGACGCCGGCACCCCGGGAGCGGGGGACACCCCGGCGGTACGCGACGCGTGGGACACCGTCCGGACGGCCCGGCACCCGGGGCGACCCACCACACTGGACTACCTGGACTCGGTCTTCGACGGGTTCGTGGAGCTGCACGGCGACCGGCTCGGCGCGGACTGCCCAGCCATCGTGGGTGGGGTGGCCCGGCTGGCCGGCCGGCACGTGATGGTCATCGGTCACCAGAAGGGGCACACCACCGCCGAGCTGGTCGCCCGCAACTTCGGCATGGCCAGCCCGGCCGGGCACCGCAAGGCACTGCGGCTCATGCGCCTCGCTGCCCGGCTCGGTCTGCCCGTGGTCACCCTGGTGGACACCCCCGGCGCCGACCCCGGGGTGAGCGCCGAGGAGCAGGGCCAGGCGGCGGCCATCGCCGAGAACATCCTCACCCTCA
The DNA here is from genome assembly GCF_040607155.1 of Micromonospora sp. NPDC005324. Taxonomy (NCBI): domain Bacteria; kingdom Bacillati; phylum Actinomycetota; class Actinomycetes; order Micromonosporales; family Micromonosporaceae; genus Micromonospora; species Micromonospora sp. NPDC005324. The sequence goes on from NZ_JBEXGE010000032.1 coordinate 26,333, forward strand.
CCGTGCTGCCCACCCCCGTGCTCGCGGTGATCACCGGCGAGGGCGGCAGCGGCGGCGCGCTGGCGCTGGCGGTGGCCGACCGGGTGCTGATGCTGGAGAACGCCGTCTACTCGGTGATCAGCCCCGAGGGGTGTGCGGCGATCCTCTGGCCGGACCGGTCCGCGGCCCCGCAGGCCGCCCGCGCGTTGCGACTCACCGCGCCAGACCTGCGCCGGCTCGGGGTGGTCGACGAGGTCGTGTCGGAGCCGCCGAGTGCCGCGCACGACGACCCGGCGGAGACCGCCCACCGGTTGCGCGCCGCCCTACTGGCCAACCTCCTGCCGCTGCTGGACGTGCCGCCGGCCATGCTGGTCCGCCTGCGCCGGCAACGCTTCCGACGGTTCGGCGCGAACCGCGTCGGCGCACGGGCGGGCCTGCGATGACCGCCGGCGACCGCGCGCTGTCGACAGTCGACGCGTCCGACGACGTGGGGGTGGACGGCGAGGAGGCGCTGGCCGGGCTGCGCCGGCAGGCGCAACACCTGATCGCCGAGCTGGCCGGGCCGGTGCGCCGGATCCGGCTGCGCAGCGGGCCGGCGGTCCTGGAGGTCGAGTGGCACCCGGAGGACGCGACCCGACCGGACGTACCCCTGCCCCGGGCCGAGGCGGCACCGGCGGTCGTGCCGGCGCCCGGCGCCGCACCTGCGGTGCTCCGGCCGCCGGTGCCTGGGCGCGTCGCGGTGCGGGCACCGATCGTCGGCACCTTCTACCGGGCGCCGGAGCCCGGCGCCCGGCCGTTCGTCGCGGTGGGCGACCTGGTCCGCCCGGGCCAGCCGGTCGCCATCGTCGAGGCGATGAAGCTGATGAACGAGGTGACCGCCGACCGGGCCGGCCGGGTGGCCGCGATCCTCGTCGAGGACGGCCAGCCGGTCGAGTACGACCAGCCGCTCGTCGAACTGGACCCGGCATGACGGCGCGGGGTGGTTGACATGTTCGAGACCGTGCTGATCGCCAACCGGGGCGAGATCGCGCTGCGGGTGCTGCGCGCCTGCAAGGAGCTCGGCGTGCGAACGGCGGTGGTCTACTCCGCCGCCGACGCCGACTCGGCGGTGGTCCGCCTCGCCGACCAGGCCGTGCGGATCGGACCGCCGTCGAGTCGACGCAGCTACCTCAACGCCGCCGCCATCGTGGAGGCGGCCCGCCAGGTGGGCGCGCAGGCCGTTCACCCCGGCTACGGCTTCCTCTCCGAGGACGCCGACTTCGCCGAGATCTGCGCCGACAACGGCCTGACGTTCATCGGCCCGCCGCCGGCGGTGATGGCCGCCCTGGCCGACAAGTCCTCGGCACGGGCGCTGATGAGCCGCGCCGGCCTGCCGCTGTCGCCGGGCAGTGTCGCGCCGGTGCCGACCGCCGCCGCGGCGGCCGAGGTGGCCGAGGCCGTCGGCTACCCGGTGATCGTGAAGGCCGCCGCCGGGGGCGGGGGCCGGGGGATGACAGTGGTGCACACCCCGGGCGAGCTGCGCCGGGCGTACACCCGGACCCGGGCCGCCGCGCAGGCCGCCTTCGGCGACGACCGGGTGTACGTCGAGCGCTACCTGACCGAGGCCCGGCACGTCGAGGTGCAGGTGCTCTGCGACGCCCACGGCAACGGGGTGCACCTGGGCACCCGGGACTGCTCGGTGCAGCGCCGGCACCAGAAGCTGGTCGAGGAGTCGCCCGCCCCGGCGCTGCCCGCCGCCGTTCTCGACACCATCGCCGAGACCGCCCTGCGGGGTGCGCTCCAGGTCGGTTTCGTCGGTGCCGGCACGCTGGAGTTCCTGGTCGACGCCGAGGAGAAGTTCCACTTCCTGGAGATCAACTGCCGGATCCAGGTGGAGCATCCGGTGACCGAGATGGTCACCGGCATCGACCTGGTCCACGAGCAGCTGCACATCGCCGCCGGGGTGCCGCTGCGGTGGCGGCAGGAGGAGATCCGCCTGCACGGCGTCGCTGTGGAGTGTCGGGTCAACACCGAGGACCCCGCGCGCGGCTTCGCCCCCACGCCCGGCCGGTTGGAGCGGTTCACCCCACCCGGCGGCCCGTTCACCAGGGTGGACACCCACGCCAGCGCCGGTTACCTGGTCGGCCCCTGGTACGACTCGCTGCTGGCCAAGGTGATCGTCTGGGCGCCCGACCGGGAGTTGGCCCTCAACCGGCTGGAACGTGCCCTGGACGAGTTCGACATCGCCGGTCCGGGCGTGCACACCACCATCCCGTTCGTCCGGCGGGTGCTCGACGACGCCGCATTCCGCAAGGGCCGCTACACCACCGGCCTGGTCGACCGTCTGCTCGCCGCCCCCGCGCGGGGGCCGGCGGCCACCCCCGCACCGCGCACCGCGCCCGCCGCAGATCCCGACGCAACCCACAGGAGGACCCGATGACCGTCACCCATGGTCGACCGATGACCGCCGAGATCACCGACATCCTGGTGGCGCACTGCGGGCTGGACGCCGACGCCGCGGCCCGGGCGCCCGCCGCGTCGCTGGAAGAGTTGGGCATGGACTCGTTGGCCCTGCTGGAACTGTCGGCGGTCGTCGCCGACCGCTGGCAGGTGGCCATCCCCGAGCAGGCCGGGCAGCTGAGCATCCCGGCGGTGGCCGACCTGGTCGCCCGCCGCGCCGACCCGCCCGGGCACACCGAGAACAGCGTGGTCATCGACGCGCCGCTGGGGCTGGTCTGGGAGATCACCAACGACGTGGCGAACTGGACCGAGCTGTTCACCGAGTACGCCGTGGTGGAGATCCTGCACCGCGAGGGCCACACGGTGCGGTTCCGACTCACCATGTATCCCGACGAGAACGGGGTGTCCTGGAGCTGGGTCAGCGAGCGCACCGCCGACCCGGTGAGCAGGCAGGTCCGGGCGCACCGGGTGGAGACCGGGCCGTTCGAGTACATGCGCATCCACTGGCGCTACGCCGAGGAGGCCGGTGGCACCCGGATGACCTGGACGCAGGACTTCGCGATGAAGCCGACCGCGCCGGTCGACAACGCCGCGATGACCGAGCGGATCAACACCAACAGCGTGATCCAACTCGCGGTGATCAAGGACCGGGTGGAGCGGACCGCCTGGCAGCGCGCCGATCAGGGCAGCCCGACCGCCAGCGACGCACCGACGGAGGCCGACGATGAGTGACCTGAGCACCCGCCCGATCGCCGCCCGGGACGTACCCGCCGACCGCCGGCGCGGCGGTGAGCTGCGGGTGCTGCTCGGCCCCCGCACCGTCGGCAGCACCTCGGGTTTCCTCGGGGTGGCCACGCTCGAGCCGGGGGAGCGGATCGCCGAGCACTACCACCCGTACAGCGAGGAGTTCCTGTACCTGGTCCGTGGCGCGATCACCGTTGACCTGGACGACCAGCCGACGCTGCTGGCCGCCGGCGAGGGGCTTTTCGTACCGGTGAACGTGCGGCACCGGCTGCGCAACACCGGCGTCGAACCGGCCGAGGTGGTCTTCCACCTGGGCCCGCTCGCCCCCCGGCCCGAACTGGGCCACGTCGACACCGAGCTTGTCGAACAGCGGGGCGGGTCATGAGCGCGGGTTTGCGAGCCCCGCAGTCGCGAACAGAGGTGACGCGATGACCGGGCGCCGCACGGTGGTGACCGGGATTGGGGTGGTCGCCCCGGGCGGCGCCAGCCGGGACCGCTTCTGGAAGACCATCACCGAGGGGCGGACCGCCACCCGGCGGATCAGTTTCTTCGACCCGTCGGCGTTCCGGTCGCAGATCGCGGCGGAGTGCGACTTCGACCCGGTCGCGGCGGGGCTCAGCGAGGCCGAACTGCGGCGGGCCGACCGGTACGTGCAGTTCGCGCTGGCCTGCTCGGCCGAGGCGGTGGCCGACGCCCAGTTGGTGCTCACCGACGCGGAACGGGACCGGGCCGGGGTGGTGCTGGGCACGGCGGTGGGGGGCACGATGGCGTTGGAGCAGGAGTACGTCACAGTGAGCGAGCACGGCCGGCGTTGGCTGGTGGACGGGGCGCGCGGTGGCCCGTACCTCTATCAGGCGCTGGTGCCCAGCAGCCTCGCGGCGGACGTGGCCTGCCGGCACGGGTTACACGGCCCGGCGCAGGTGGTGTCCACCGGCTGCACCTCCGGTATCGACGCCATCGGGTACGCCCACCAGATGATCGTGGACGGTGAGGCGGACGTGATGCTGGCCGGCGCGTCCGACTCGCCGATCTCTCCGGTCACCGTCGCCTCCTTCGACGCGATCAAGGCGACCAGCCCGGACAACGACGACCCGGCACACGCCTCCCGCCCGTTCGACGCCGACCGGCACGGGTTCGTGCTGGCCGAAGGCGGGGCGGTGCTGGTGCTGGAGGAGGCCGGGCACGCCCGGCGGCGGGGAGCGCACATCTACTGCGAGGTGGCCGGCTACGCCAGCCGCAGCAACGGCTTCCACATGACCGGGCTCCGGCCGGACGGGCTGGAGATGGGCCTCGCCGTCACCGACGCGCTCCGGCAGGGCCGGATCCTGCCCGAGCAGGTCTCCTACATCAGCGCCCACGGCTCGGGAACCCGACAGAACGACCGACACGAGACGGCCGCGTTCAAGCGGGCGCTGGGCCAGGCCGCATACGGGATACCCATCAGCTCGATCAAGTCGATGGTCGGGCACTCGCTCGGCGCGATCGGGTCGATCGAGATGGCCGCGTGCGCCCTCGCCATCGAGTTCGGTGTGGTGCCGCCGACGGCGAACTGGAGCACCCGGGACCCGGAGTGCGACCTGGACTACGTACCCAACGAGGCGCGGGAGGTGCCGGTGGACGTGGCCCTCTCGGTGGGCAGCGGGTTCGGCGGTTTCCAGTCGGCGATGGTCTTCCGTCGGATGCTCGGCGCGGTGGCGGCGTGACCGCCGAGGTCGCTCGCGCGGTGGTGACCGGCATCGGGGTGGTCGCACCGAGCGGCATCGGCGCGGACGCGCACTGGCGCACGGTCCTCGCCGGCACCCGCCGGACCGGCCCGATCACGTTGTTCGACCCGGCCGGCTATCCGACCCGCTTCGGCGGGGAGGTTCCCGGCTTCACCGCCGACTCCTACGCCGACAGCCGACAACTGGTGCAGACCGACAGGTGGACGCACCTCGGGTTCGCCGCCACCCGGCTGGCGCTGGCCGATGCCGGCCTTCCCGACCGGGCCCCCGACCCGTACGGCTACGCGGTGACTCTGGCCAGCTCGTCCGGGGGCAACCTGTTCGGTCAGCGGGAGTTGCAACGGCTGTGGGGCGGCACGTCCCGGACGGTCGGGGCGTACCAGTCGATCGCCTGGTTCTACGCGGCCAGCGTCGGGCAGCTCTCCATCCACCACCAGTTCAAGGGTCCGAGCGGGGTGCTGGTCGCGGAGTCGGCCGGCGGGCTGGACAGCCTGGCGCACGCCGCCCGCGCGGTGCGCCGGGGCACCCCGGTCGTGATCGCCGGGGCCACCGAGTGCCCGTTGAGCCCGTACGCGCTGGCCTGCCAACTGCGCTCGGGGCTGCTCAGTGACGTCGCCGACCCGGAGCGGGCGTACCGGCCGTTCGACGCCACGGCCAGCGGTTACCTGCCGGCCGAGGGCGGAGCGGTGTTCGTGGTGGAGGATCTGGCGCACGCCCTGGCTCGGGGCGCCCGGGTCTACGGCGAGGTGAGCGGCTGGGGCTCCACCCACGACGCCGCGCACACCACGGCGGAGAGCACCGGCGACCCGGCCCAGTACGCGCGAGCGATGCGTCTGGCCCTGGACCGGGCGGGCGTCGCCGCGGCCGGAATCGACGTGGTGCTGCCCGACGCGCTAGGTGTGCCCCGCTACGACCGCAGCGAGGCCGAGGCACTGCGTGCCGTGTTCGCCGACCGGCCGCCCCCGGTGACCACGCAGAAACCGCTGACCGGTCGGGCGTACCAGGGCGGCTCGGCGTTGGACGTGGCCACCGCGCTGCTCGCCTTCGCCCACGAAACGTTGCCCGCGTCGGCGGGGCCGGACGAGGTGGCCGAGGGCTGCGAGCTGGACTTCCTACGGGAGCACCGCCGACCGCGTAGCCGGCTCGCCCTGATCTGCGCGCGGGGCTTCGACGGGTTCAACAGCGCGCTGGTCCTGCGCGGGGCCGCGCCGATGAGGGGAGAGGCGTCATGAGCGACAAACGAGCCCGGGTGGTCTTTCTGGTACGGGTGCCGGTGCCGCGTACCGAGCAGTTCCTCGCCGCGTACGAGGAGGTGCGGCACCTGGTCGCCGGCGGTGTGCCGGGGCACCTGGTCGACCAGGTGTGCCGGTCGTCGACCGACCCGGAGCAGTGGTTGATCACCAGTGAGTGGGCGAGCCTGGCCGACTTCGAAGAGTGGGAACGAAGCCCCGAACACCGGGAGCTGGTGCGCCCGATGCGGGAGTGCTTCACCGACGCCCGCTCGCTGCGCTTCCACATCCACGCCCAGACCCCAGCCCTGCCCTGACGGCTCCACGCCAGCCCGCGCCGCCCGCTTCCCGCCCGCTTCCCGCGCCGCCCCCGTCGATCATGGAGTTGTGGTGCGCAACAAAGCGCCCCCTATACGGACGATCCAGGCACCATAACTCCTTGATCGACCGCCCTGTCCCTGCGGGGTCGACATCGGGGCAGGAGCGCGTAAGGTCCTGTAGCCATGAAGGTGCTGATCTCGGTCGACCTCGAAGGCATCTCGGGGGTCGTGCACCCCACCGAGACGAACCCGGATCGGTACGACTACGAGCGCGGCCGGGCGTTGATGACGGCCGAGGCGAACGCGGTGATCGCCGGGGTCCTCAATGCTGAGCCCGACGCGGTGGTGTGGGTCGCCGACGCGCACGGAACGTTTCGGAACATCCTGCCGGAGGACCTCGACCGGCGTGCTCACCTGGTGCGGGGCAAACCCCGCCCGCTGGGCATGCTCGCGGGGTTGGACGAGCAGACGGATGCCGTTCTCCTCGTCGGCTATCACGCTCGGGCCGGTGCCGGGCCCGCCGTGCTGGCCCACACGATAAGTGACGCCGTCCTCGACGTGCGGGTGGCCGGCCGATCGTTGGGCGAGATCGGCCTCAACGTCGCCATGGCGGGACACCTGGACGCGCCCGTCGTTCTGCTCAGCGGAGACGACACCGCCTGCGCGGAGTTCAGTGAGCTGGTGCCCTCGGCAGTCACCGTCGCCGTGAAGCAGACCCTGGGGCAGGCCGCCGCGGTGGCGCTGCATCCGCAGGAGGCACGGGAGCGGCTGCGCCACGCTGCCGCCGACGCGATCGCCCGGCGCGCCTCGATCCCACCGGCGAAGATGGTCGGGCCGTTGGACGTCGAGGTCGACCTGTACGGGCCGTACATGGTCGACCTCGCAACTCTGGTGCCGGGTGTGACCCGCCTCGACGGCGGTCGGACGGTCGCCTTCCACGCCGTCGACGTCGCCGAGGCGTACCGGCTGGTTCAGCTGCTCGTCCAACTCGCCAGCATCAAACCGAGCTAGCGCCGCGAACCGCTCAACGCCTGAGCAGGTCCGCCAGGGATCAGGTGGCGATGAGGTCCCGGGCATCCTGACAGAATTGGCGGACGGTGGGGGTGCGCCGGTACGGGGCCAGCGCGCCAACCAGGTTGCGGACGTGCTTGATGCATCTGGTGGAGGTGACCTGCCCGGTCAGAGTTTGCACGGCCTGGTCGCCGAGGGCAAGCGCCTTGTCCAGTTCGGGGTGTTCCTGCTGAACGTAGGTGGTCGCGAGCAACGCGTTACGCAGTGCGCCCTCGCGGGTGTACTCGTTGCTCTGTAGCCGCAGCGCTGCCCGTAGGTGGTCACGAGCGCGCGGCCAGTCTTCGAGCTTCACGAAGCAGTAGCCGGCCTGAGCGTGGGCCTGCGCCTCGTTGATCCAGTAGGACCAGTCCGGGTCGCCGTGCTCCGGCCGGCTGTCGGTGAATCTGTCGAATGCGGTGTCGAGCGCACGGCGGGTGTCGGTGACCGACCGGTTGTTGGCATACGCCTCGGCGGCCCGCAGATCGAGGATCGTCCCCACCTTGGGGCTTGTAGCCGGATAGCTGGCACGCGCGGTCTCCGCGAGGGTCACGGCCTGGCGGAGCTGACCGAGATCCTTGGCCTGGCAGGACATGAAGCCGAGGATGTTCGCGCCGAGGCCGCGATCACCGGCCGCGTTGGCCTGATAGAGCCCAGCGATCCAGAACCGTTGCGCCTGGGTGTGGTGGCCGTCGTCGAAGGAGAGCCAACCGGCGAGGCGCAGCAACTCACCGGCGGTGCCGTGCAGTCGTCGGCCGACCGTGTCGGTATAGCTGCGTTCGCGCAGCACCTCGACCACCGTGCTCAGGTGCTTCCGGACCAGGCCCAGAGTCTGACCGCTGCCGAGGTGGTCATCCATCCGCCGCAGGCTGGCGGTCACCGCGTCCAGGTGGTCCACGACGTCGCCGGACAGAGGTCGGCCGGCGGTCGATGCGATGTCCTTCGGTGGTTGGGCGATCAGCCACTCGTGCGCCGGTGAGGTCAGTGCGGAACCGAGCAGAGTGAGGAACATCCGTCGGTGCGTCATCCCCTCAGGTTCGTTCACCACCTCGCCCGCCCGCAAGGCCCCGCTTGATGACCAGGGCAGGTCAAGACCGGCCGAGGCGAGAGCGGCCTCGAACCCGTCGCTCGGCCAACCGAGCTCATCGAGACCAACCGTCCGCTGCAACTGCTCGGACAGCAGCGCGGAGGTCAACGACGGCCACGGTGCTCGGGGAACATCGCCCTTCTTCCACTTGTACGGCGTCTTGAGATGCAGCCGCTCAGCCCGCCCGTGCCGCTCGGCGCATTCGTTGAGACGTCGAGCGAACTGCTCCGGCTGCCAGCCCGCCTCGGCCAACAACCGCGTCAACGCCTCCCCACTGGGTGCCACCCTCCAGCCTCCTCATCTGTAGCGACCGCCACACGAACAGTAGCGATTCGGTCGGACATCGGGTGGCTTCGGCACTCGTGGGGCACTGATAGGCACCGAGCGCACCTGCCTCTGCGGCCTCGTTCACGGAGTCCACTGGACACGTCAAGACGAGCGGATCGAGTCACGATGGCGAGCTTGAGCGGTGGAGGTGCTCGTGGTTTTCGAAGTGGTGGCGTTGCTATTTGGTGGGCTGGTGCCGGGGTTTCTGCTTGGGTTGTTGGCGTTCCGGGTGAAGGTGAGGTGGTGTCCCCACTGTGGGCATCCCACCCAGGCGCTGTCGCAGGGGCGGGACCGGTGACCCGACCTGGCGAGGAACGGGACGAGCCGGTCGGGCGGCGAGTGGCCCGTTGGCGTGTCCGCCGCCGGATGACACAGCAGATGCTTGCCGACCGGCTCGGCAAGTCGAAGAGTTGGGTCGACAAGGTCGAGCGCGGCGTTCGCAACCTGGACCGCTACTCCGTCGTCCAGGAGATCGCCGAGGTGCTGCGCCTCGACCCGGCCGTGCTGCTCGACCTCCGCAAGTCGCCGCTGCCGGCGGCCACCGCCCTGGACGGCATCGACGCGGTCTACGCCGCCCTGGCCCACTACCATCAGCGCCGCACCCGGACGGTGCCGACCGAAGAGGTGGGCCGTCAGGTCGAGTACGCCTGGCTCGCCTACCAACACGCCCACTACGCCCAACTGCTCCGGGCGTTGCCCGCCCTGCTCGACGCCGCCCACACCACCGCGGGCCTGTTGGTGCCCGCGTACCGGATCACCGCTTCGGTGCTCGTCAAGCTCGGCGAGCCCGACCTCGCCTGGCTGGCCGCGGACCGGGCGGTCGCCGCCGCGGCGGGCGACCCCATCCGCACCGGCACTGCCACGATCGCCGTGGCGCAGGCGCTGCGGGCTCTGGGTCGCGACCGACTCGCCCTCACCGCGGCCGTCGCCGCCGTGGGTACGGCCGCCAATGAGTGGGTACGCGGAACGCTGCTGCTCCAGGCCGCCATGGCCGCCGCCGGCTGTGGCGACGGTCGCCGCGCCGATGAGCTGATCGACCACGCCGCCGCGTTGGCCGGCCGGTGTGCGGGCGCCGACGACCTGCACCACACCGCGTTCGGCCCTGCCGCCGTGCGACTGGCCCGCTGTATCAGCGCCCTACACCTCGGCGACGCCGCCCAGGCCGTGCACCGCCACGAAAGGGCCGTTCTCGGCGACGCCTGGCGTCGGCTGCCCGCCGAGCATCGGGCCGCCCATCTTCTCGATGCCGCCCGCGCCTACCTTCAGGTCGGCGACCTCGCCGCCGCCGGGCACGCCCTTGCCGACGCCGACGCCATCGCACCTGACGAGGTCCGTTACCGGCCTGCCGCCCGTACCCTCATCGCCGAGATCGCCCACAGTGGCCGGGCAGCCGCTGGCGTGGCGCGACTCGCCACCCTCGTCGGGCTCACCCGGTGACCGCGACGCCATCGGCCGTCCGGCTGGCGCCGCGCGACGGTTGTACGAGGGGTCATGTCTCGGTGACGCTCTGCCAAATCTCCCGCCCGATCCTGCCCGCCGAACGGGCTGTCGGCAATCCGGCTGGCCGCTGCTTTTGATCCATCCATTCGCATCTAGCAATGGCCCCGTGACCGTCGTATGGTTCCCCGCAGCACCCCAACAAGCGTACGTGATGGGCGGATTCGCCCTCTTTCATGCTGGGCGGTGAACGGCAGTGACGGCAGAAGATCCTACGGTGACCGACCCGGGATGGGTGGACGAAGTCCTGTTCGGCGGCCACCCGACCGACGTTTGTCTCCGTCTGCCCGAGCCCGTCGACCGGGCCACCCTGCACCGGCTGGTCACCGCCGCGCAGGACCGACTCACCGCCGCCGGACTGCGCCCCGGTGGCGCCGCGGCGCTGCGGTTGCCGCCGTCCCTGGCGTACGTGGTAAACCTGCTGGCCACCTGGCGCGCCGGGGGACAGGCGATCCTGCTCGACCACCGGCTCACCGACCACGAGGTGGACCGGGCGCTGGCCCGGTTGACCCCGCAGGTGGTGGTCGCCCCGTTGCGGACCGGTGGCGGCGCGCTGAGGATCTTCGTCGACGTCACCGAGGGCGTCACCCGGTACGCCGACCGTCCGGCGGTCAGCGGCCACGCCGTGATCCAGCTCAGCTCGGGCTCCACCGGCCCGTCCAAGGTGATCGGCCGCACCGCCGCCGACCTGGTCGCCGAGGTGCACCGTTACACCCGGATCGACGGGGTCGCGCTGCCCGGCGAGCGGATCATCCTGCTGCCCTCGGTGGTGCACGTGCTCGGCCTGGTCGGCGGCCTGCTCTACGGGCTGCACGCCGGGGTCGAGCTGGTTCCGCCGGAGCGGCTCAGCGGCGACGCCGTGCTGGCCGCGATCAGTGCCGGCACCACACCGGCCACCGTGCTCGGAGTGCCGTTCCACATCGGGCTGCTCGCCTCCACCCGCCCGACCGGTCCACTGCCGCAGCTGCGACGGATGACCACCGGAGGCGAGCTGGTGCCAGCCGCCGTCGCCCGGGCGTTCACCGACCGGTACGGGGTGCCGCTGGGCAACATGTACGGGATGACCGAGGTCGGGGTGATCGGCACCGACCTGCACGGCGCGCACCGACCGTCGATCGCCCCGGCGCCCGGCATCGAGGTCCGCGAGTCCGGCGGTGAGCTGTGGGTGTCCTGCCCCGCGTCGCCGTACGTCGGACTGAGCGACCCGACCCGCTGGTCCGACGGTTGGCTGCACACCCGTGACGCCGGCACCGTCGAAGAGGACACCGGCCTGGTCACGGTGCGCGGTCGACTCGACTCGCAGGTCTCCGTCGGCGGGATGAAGGTCGACCTGACCGAGGTGGAGGCCACCGTCGCCGAGTTGACCGGGGTGGCCGCCGCCGTGGTGGTCTGGGACGACGGCATCACCGCGTACGTCCAACCCGACGGCCCGCTGTCGGAGGAGACGCTGGACAAGCTCCTCGCCGAGCGGTTGGCCGGCTACAAGCGGCCCCGAGCGCTGCACCTGCTCGATCAGTTGCCCCGTACCACCACCGGCAAGCTGGTCCGCTCGACCGACGCGCTGCGCTCGGCGGTCACCCCGTGACCGGGCCGTTGCACCACCTCGACGTCGACCTGCGCGCTCGCCCGCGCGGCGACCGCCAGGACGAGGCCCCCGCCCAGCTGCGGGTGACCGACCCACAGGGGCTCGGCACCGGGCACCGGTCGCAACGGCAGCCCCGGCACCGGCATCAACCGGCGCAGCCCGCCGTCCCGCAACCCCCGCCCGAGCGCCTTACCGACCGCCTCCTTGGCGGTCCACAGCCGCAGGAAGTCCACCGTCCGGCCGGCTGCGGGCCGATCGCCCAACCAGGCCAGCTCAGCGGGCGGGAACCAGCGGCGGGCCAGCGCGAGCGCCGGCAGCGGACGGATCCGCTCCACGTCCACCCCTACCGCGCCGGCCCGACGGGCGGCGACCACCACCAGCCCGGCGGCGCGGCTGACGCTGACCGCCAGCTCGACCGACCCGGTCACCTCGTCGACCCGGACGACCGGCCGCCCTTCGCGGTCGTGCGTCAGCACCAGCTCGGCCTCCGGGCGACCGAGCAGCAGGGCACCCGCCCGCCGCAACAGCACAGCGGCCGGATCCGGCTGACCGCCGGTGTCCCGACCGACCCACACGTAGGCGGTGTCCCGACCGGACACCGTCAGCTGAGCCACGCAGAGAGGGTATCCATGAGAGCCGAGGTCCGCGCCTTCGTCGTCGAGCAGCTCGCCGACATGAACTACGACGTCGAGGGGCTCGACGACGACACCACGCTCGGCCCCTCCGGCGTCGACCTGGAGTCTCTCGCCCTGGCCGACCTGTCCGTCCGGGTCGAGGACCGGTACGGCCTGACGTTCGCCGACGACGAGTCGGAGCAGCTGGCCCTCATGACGGTCGGCGAGTTCACCACAATGGTCGCCAATCGCGTCACCGAGGCGACGAGCGACAAAGCCTGATGAGCGGTCAGCCCGATCTGGGGCGAGCTGACCTGATGACCATGCTCGCCGAACTCACAGCGAAACCGGCTGCCGAAGTGTCCGACCGGATCGGCTCGATGGAGCTTGCCTGGCTGGTGCACCTCGTCGAGCAGCGCTACGAACGCCGGCTCGACATCACCGACGACGAGCTGGCCGGCATCCGCACCGTCGACGACGCCCTGCGGGTGTTCCGGGCGTCGCTGACCGCCTCCGCCGATGGTTGAGGCGCGGGTCGCCCAGCTCACCGGTGTGCACGCGGTCAGCGCCCTGGGGCGGGGCGCCGAAGCGCAGCTCGCCGGTGTGCTGGCCGGGGTGCCGGCGTTCGGACCGGTGGGCCGATTCGACACCGCCGCCCGCCGGGTCACCGTGGCGGCCACCCTGCCCGAGGTCGGTACGCTCCCCGACGAGCTGGCCGCCTCGATCGACGCGGCCTGTCGGGCGGCCGGTCTGGACCGCGCGCAGCGCGCCGGGTGTGCTCTGCTGCTCGCCGTGCACGGCGGCCCGGCCGTGGGCCCGACGCCGGCCGTGCTCGCCGGTCAGCTCGCCACCCGATGTGGACTGTCGGGTCACACCCGGGTCTACACCAGCGCCTGCGTGTCGGCGAGCACGGCCGTGGCCGACGCCGCCGCCCGCATCACCCGCGGTGATGTCGAGCGGGTGGTGGTCGCGGCCGGCTACCTGGTGGAACCGGACCAGTTCGCGCTCTTCGACGCCGGCCGCGCCCTCGCGGCCGACGGGGCGGTCCGCCCGTTCAGCGCCGGCCGCCGGGGGTTGCTGCTGGGCGACGGTGTGGCCGCGGTGGTGCTGGAATCGAGCACCGGCCGGCGATGCGGAGTCGAACCGGTGGCCACAGTGGCCGGTTGGGGGCGGGCCGGTGACGCGTTCCATCCCTGCCAGCCGGAGCCCGGCGGCACCGGGCTGGCCCGCGCGGTCGACGGCGCGCTGCGCCGGGCCGGGCTGCCACCGCAGTCCGTCGGCTACGTCAACGCCAACGCCACCGGTACCGCGCAGAGCGACACCGCCGAGGCGGCCGCCCTGCGCCGGGCCCTCGGCGGGCATGCCAACCGGGTCCCGGTCAGCTCCACGAAGTCGGTGCACGGGCACGCGCTGGAGGCGTCCGGGTTACTCGAACTGGTGGTCACCGCGCTCGCGCTGCGCCACGGCGAACTGCCGGTCAACGCCGGCTGGCTGGGCCCCGACGACTCCTGCCCCCTGAACGTCGTCAAGACCCATCCACAAAGGAGTGCGGAAACCCACGCCCTGACCCTCAACGCCGCCTTCGGTGGCGCCAACACCGCTCTGCTGGTCGGCGTCGAATGACCGCCCCCCACTCCCCGCGATCTTGCACTTTTCGCCCCGACGAATCCGACCAGGCGCCCAAACCGACGACCGACACCGCAAGATCGCCGGGGAATGCGGCCGGGGAGAGGGCTCGGGCTTTCTGGCCTGAGGGTGGGGACGTTGACGGCACGGTCGCGGGGGTGCCGGGGTTTGTGCACTCGGACTTCGCGCCGGTGGTGGTGGCCGTCGCCGAGCGGTGCCTGCGGCGGGGGTACGGGTCGGCGGGAGTGCCCGCCGGCATGCGGACGGGGATCGTGCTGGTCAGCGCCAGCGGTGATCTCGCCAGCGCCCAGCACGTACGGGCGACAGTCGAGGCCGGCGGGCGGATCGGCCCACTGTTCTTCTTCCAGTCCGTGCCCAACAGCGTCGCCGGGCACATCGCGGCCCGCTGGGGCCTGCGCGGCCCGGTGGTCTGCCTCAGCCCGACCGGCGACCCGTACACCGACGGCGTCGACGAGGCCGACCTGCTGCGCGACGACGGCGACGCCGACGAGGTGTTGCTGATCCTGATCGAACAGGCACCCGACAAGCCGACCGAGGCGGTCGCGGTGCTGCTGCTGGGGGGAGGAGCACGACCATGAGGACACGGGGACTGCGCGGCGCACTGGCCGCCGACACCGAGCTGGGTGCGGGCAACGTCCTGGCCCGGGTACTGGCGCACGGCGCCGACCCGGACGGGCCCGGCCTGACCTTCGACACCGCCGTCGACGGGCACCCCGCCGAGACGCCACTGACGCTGGGGCGGCTCGACGAGCGGGTCGCCGCCCGCGCCGCCTGGCTGCACGAACAGGGGGTACGCCCCCGCGACCCGGTCGCCGTCTGGGCCACCGCCGCCGCCGACATGGTGCTCAGTTTCCTGGCGCTGGCCCGGCTCGGGGCGATCCCGGCGCTGATGAACGGCAAACTCCGCCCGGAGATCGCCGCCGAGTACATCCGCCGTCTGCGGGGCGTCGGTGTGCTGGCCGACGACGCGCACACCGCGTCGCTGGCCGGGCACGACCTGGGCGTACCCCTGCTCGGCACCCCCGCGCAGGCCGGCACGGGCGACCCGGCCGCCGCCCCGGCGCACTACCGACACCACCCGGACGACCCGATCGTGATCACCCACACCTCCGGGACGACCGGGGTGCCCAAGGCGGTGCTGCACTCGCACGCCAGCCTCTTCGCGGCCACCCGGCACCTGCTCACCATGCCGCAGGCGCAGGGCACCACCCGGATCCTCAACGCGCTGCCCGCACCGCACACCGCCACCGTGTTGATGGTCAACCAGGCGCTGGGCAATCGCGCGCAGATGTTCCTGCTCTCCGAGCAGGGCGGCGAGCGGGTGCTGGACGCCATCCAACGCTGGCGCCCAGACGGGGTGTTCGGTTTCTCGGTCACCTGGGCGGAGCTCGCCCGCTTCGACCTGTCCGGGTACGACCTGGACTCGGTGCGGCTGTGGTTCAACACCGGCGACGCCTCGCACGAGCCGCACATCCGCCGCCTCGTCGCTGTCGGTTGGCACGACACCGTCACCCGCGACGGGGTGGCGAAGGTGCCCGGCTCGGTCTTCATCGACGGGCTGGGCTCCAGCGAGATGGGACACTCGATGTTCCACATCACCCACCGCGCCGACACCGACCGGTACGGCCGCTGTATCGGCCGCCCGTACCAGTTCGCCAAGGTCGCGGTGCTCGACGCCGACGGCGAGCCGGTGCCGGTCGGCGAGGTGGGTTTCCTGGGCATCGACTCGCCGTCGCTGTTCCGGGGCTACTGGAACGACTCGGTCACCACCTACCGCTTCCGCCAACGGGGGTGGTACCTCACCGGTGACCTGGTCCGCGCCGACGCCGACGGCCGCTACTACCACCTGGACCGGGCGGTCGACTCGGTCGACGCCGGTGACGGGCGGCGCTTCTACACAGCGCTGTCCGAGGAGCGCATCCTCGCCGCCTGCCCGGACGTCACCGACTGCACCGTGGTGATCGTCGCCGAGGCCGGCGCGGTCGTCACCGACGTGCTGCTGGAGTTGGCCGCCGGCGCCGACGAGGCCGAGGACCGCACCGAGCGGGTCCGCGTGGCCCTCGGCCCGGACGTCGGCGCCACGCTGCGCCGGGTCGTGCCGGTGCGTTCCGCCGACATCCCGGTCACCGTGACCGGCAAGGTCCGCAAGGTGGTCCTGCGCGAGCGCTACCTCACCGAGGCGAGTTCATGAGTGAGCGCAGCGAGCGAATCAGGCGACTCAGCAGCGATGAGTCGCACGCCGCCGTGGAGCGAAGCGGAGCGGCGGCGTGAGCGCGTTGATCACGGGGATGGGTCTGTTCACCCCGGTCGGACGGGGCGTCGAGGAGACCTTCGACGCGCTGACCACCGGCCGGTCCGGGCTGACCCGTCCGCCCGAGGGGCACCGGGTGGGCACGTCGCTGGACGTCGCCGGCCTGCTGCCCGACATCGACCCGCGCACCGTCGCGTCCGGGCCGGAGACCCGGGTACTGGACCGGATCGTCGTCCTCGCGCTGCTCGCCGCCGCGGACGCTCTCGCCGACGCCGGCATCGAGGTGGGCCGCGACGTCGACAGCGACCGGATCGGGGTGATCGTCGGTGGGGTCGGCGGGATGGCCACCCTGGAGTCGCAGGTGCTGGCCCGGGCGGCCCGGGGTCGGGCGGCGGTCAGCCCGTACCTGCTCACCGGGATCCTGCCGAACATGCCGGCGGCGCGGATCGCCATCGCGCACGGTATCCGGGGATACAGCTCGTCGGTCGGCACCGCCTGCGCCTCCGGCGCCCAGGCGGTCGCCGACGGGGTGCGGCTCATCGCGACGGGCGAGGTCGACGTGGTGCTCTGCGGGGCCAGCGAGGCGCCGCTCTTCCCGACCTTCGCCGACACCTTCGGCAACGCGCGGGCGTTGGCGCGGGCCGGCACCGACCCGGGCCGGGCGAGTCGACCCTTCGACACCTCCCGCAGCGGGTTCGTCCTGTCCGAGGGGGCCGCGCTGCTGGTGCTGGAGCGCGCCGAGCACGCCGCGGCGCGCGGTGTCGCCGGGTACGCCGAGGTGGCCGGCCACGGCGCGACGACCGACGCGTACCACCCGACCGCGCCCCGCCCGGACGGCGCCGGCGCGGCGGCGTGCATCCGCCGGGCGCTGCGCAGCGCCGGAGTGCCGGCGGCGGCGGTCGGTTACGTCAACGCGCACGGCACCGGCACGAAGCTCGGTGACATCGCGGAGACCACCGCCCTGGCCGACGTCTTCGGCGTCGGCGGTGTGCCGGTCAGCTCCACCAAGGCGCTCACCGGTCACCTGTTGGGGGCCTCCGGGGTGCTGGAGGCGGCGGCCACCGCGTTGGCGCTCGGTCGGGGGCTGCTGCCGCCGACGTACCACCTCGACGATCCGGACCCGGCCTGCCCGGCGGACCACATCCGTGGCACGCCCCGCAAGGCCGAGCTGGAGTACGCGGTCACCAACTCGTTCGGGTTCGGCGGCCAGAACGTGAGCCTGCTGCTGGCACGCGTCGCCGAGCCGAGGGGGTGATCGAGGCGGCATCCCGGGCGGGGTGTGCCCGGACGGCAACACAGGGGGAATCGGGTGGGAAGGGTTTCAGGGGACATGGACATCCGTGGTATCGACCACATCGAACTCTACGTGGGGGACGCCCGACAGGCGGCCTTCTACTTCAGCACCGCCGTCGGCTTCGAGATCTGTGGCCAGGGTGGTCCGGAGACCGGGCTGGCGGGGCAGCGCTCGCTGTTGCTCTGTCACGGTGACATCCGGTTGCTGCTCACCTCCGGGTTGAGCGCCGAGCATCCGGCGGCGCGGTACGTGCAACGCCACGGCGACGGCATCGGGGTCGTCGCGGTCGAGGTCGACGACGTGTCGGCCGCGTACGCCGAGCTGGTGGGCCGGGGCGCGACCGGGGTGACGCCGCCGACCACCCACACCGGCGCGGACGCCGAGGTGGTGATCGCCGAGGTGGACGGCTTCGCCGACGTGCGACACCGGCTGGTGCAGCGCCGGGGCGAGGGGGGCGGGTTCCTGCCCGGCGCCATCACCGCGGCGGTGTCCACGACGGACGGCCACCCGCCGGTGCTCGCGGAGATCGACCACCTGGCGGTCTGCGTGCCGCCCGGTCAGCTCGACGAGACGGTCCGGCACTTCGAGGCGCTGTTCGACTTCGCGCAGATCTTCGAGGAGCACATCGAGGTCGACGGGCAGGGGATGAACTCCAAGGTGGTGCAGAGCCCGTCCGGGCGGGTCACTGTGGTGCTGCTCGAACCGGACCGCGCCCGGCGGCCCGGACAGATCGACGCGTTCCTCGACCAGCACGCCGGTGGGGGTGTGCAGCACCTGGGGCTGCGCACCGACGACATCGTCGGCGCGGTGGAGGCGCTGGGCCGGCGCGGGGTGCGCTTCGCCGGCACCCCCGCCAGCTACTACGACGCCCTGGAGGCGCGGGTCGGTCGGGTCGACGCCCCGCTGCACCGGCTGCGCGAGCTGGGTGTGCTCGTCGACTCCGACCACGACGGTCAGCTGTTGCAGATCTTCGCCGAGTCGATGCACGTGCGTCGCACGCTCTTCCTGGAGCTGATCGAGCGGCGCGGCGCGCGGGGCTTCGGCAGCGGCAACATCAAGGCGCTCTACGAGGCCAAGGAGAGGGAACTGGCCGCCGTGGCGGTCACACCACAGGGGGTGGGGGCGTGAGCGCGAGGAGTGAGCCGGGTTTGCGAGCCCCGCAGTCGCGAATCAAGGAGGCGCAGTGACCGCGACCGACTACGAGCCGTTGACCTCCGAGGAGAGGGCGCTGCTGCCGTCCGACGACGACGTGCGGCACTACGCCGAGCACGGCTGGTACCTGTCGGAGAAGGTGTTCACCGACGACGAGGTGGACGCCCTCGCCGCCGCCGCGCAGCGCTACTACGACGGTGAGCGGGACCGCCGGCTACCGGTGCGCCCACCGAAGCTGGCCTACTGGGAGCAGTCCTTGGGCCCGGTGCAGCGACACAACGACTACGTCCACCACGAACACGACGGGCTCGGCGCGATCCTGCGCAAGCCGCTGCTCGGCGCGGTCGCCGCCCGGCTGGCCCAGGCCGACGAGATCCGGGTCTTCCAGTCCACGCTGATCTACAAGCCGCCGATCTCCGGCGAGCCGAGCAACATCGTGCCCTGGCACTTCGACAAGCACTACTGGGCGTCCTCGTCGTCGGAGAAGATGCTCACCGCGTTCATCCCCTTCCACGACTGCGGGGAGGAGATGGGCACCATCACCATGGTCGACGGGTCGCACCGGTGGAAGGAGATCGGCGCTGACGACACGGTGGTGCGGCACTTCGCCGACCGGGACCGCAGCCAGCTGGAGGAGATGCTGACCGAGAACGCCGCGTACAACGGCGCCCAGATCCGCAAGATTCCGATGGTGATCCCCAAGGGACACATGAGCTTCCACCACTGCCGCACCTACCACGGCAGCGGTCCCAACGTCAGCGGTCGCCCCCGACAGGCGATCTCGCTGCACCTGCAGGACGGCGACAACGGCTGGCGGGAGTATCCGCTCTCCGACGGCACGCTCGCCGCGTACAACCACGACGTGCTGGTCCGCCGCACCCACGACGGGCGGCCGGACTACGCGGACCCCGACTACTGCCCGGTCATCTGGCGCCACCGCGCCCAGCAGGGAGGCTGACATGTCACGGTACGACTGGGGTAAGACGCACCCGGGCATCGAGCGGTTGGAGCGGGCGGTGACGGACCGGCGCGACGCCGTGGTCAAGCACCCGCTCTATGCCAACCTCGACACCCACGAGGCGCTGGTCACCTTCATGCAGTACCACGTCTTCGCGGTCTGGGACTTCATGTCCCTGCTGAAGTCGCTGCAACGGCAACTGACCTGCGTGAGCGTGCCGTGGATCCCGACCGGCCCGACCGGCAGCCGCCGCCTCATCAACGACATCGTCATGGTCGAGGAGAGCGACGAGCTGGGCGGCGGCTACACCAGCCACTTCGAGCTGTACGTGCAGGGCATGGCCGAGGCCGGCGCGGACACCACGGCGGTGAACGCCCTGATCGACCTGCTGCGCGCCGGCCGGCCGGTCACCGAGGCGCTCGCCGAGGCCGGGGTGCCGGCCGCGTCGGCGAGGTTCGCCGCGACCACCTGGCAGATCATCGAGTCCACCCCGGTGCACTGCCAGGCGGCGGCCTTCGCGTTCGGCCGGGAGGACCTGATCCCGGACATGTTCACCCAGGTCGTCTCGGTCAACGAGCACAGCAACCGGCTGCACACCTTCGTCGACTACCTGGAGCGGCACATCGAGGTCGACGGCGAACAGCACACCCCGATGGCCATGCAGATGCTCGCCGACCTGTGCGGCGACGACGACAGCAAGTGGCAGGAGTGCGCCGACACCGTCAACACCGCCCTCGCTGCCCGGGCCCGGCTCTGGGACGACATCCTGGCCGCCATCAAGGGGCCTGCGTGACCGACGCCGACCCGGTCCGGCTCTACCGCACGGTCCGGCTGATCCGCCGGTTCGAGGAACGGGCGGTGGAGCTGGTCCACGGCGGGCAGATCGTCGGCGGCATCCACCCGTACCTCGGTCAGGAGGGGATCGCCGCCGGCGTCTGCGCCGCGCTGGACGCCGACGACGTGCTCGCCGGCACCCACCGCGGGCACGGGCACGTCCTGGCCCGCGGGGCCGACCCGGCCCGGATGCTCGCCGAGCTGTGCGGCCGGCTCACCGGCCTCAACGCCGGCCGGGGTGGTTCGATGCACGCCGCCGACCTGAGCATCGGTGTGCTCGGCGCCAACGCGATCGTCGGCGCCTCCGGGGCGATCATCACGGGTGCGGTCTGGGCCCACCGTCGCCGGGGCCGCGACACCGTCGGGGTGAGCTTCTTCGGCGACGGCGCTGTCAACGAGGGGATGCTGCTGGAGGCGTTCAACCTGGCCGCGCTCTGGCGGGTGCCGGTGCTGTTCGTCTGCGAGAACAACGGTTACGCCACCACCATGCCGGTCGCCGGCGCGGTGGCCGGCAGCATCGCCGGCCGGGCCGCCGCGTTCGGCATCCCGGCCGTGCAGGTCGACGGCCAGGACCCCGAGACGGTACGCGTCGCCGCGTCCGCCGCCGTCGACCGGATGCGCGCCGGCGGCGGCCCCGAACTGATCGAGGCCCGGACCTACCGTTTCGACGTCCACCACACCTTCGAACACGCGGTACGCCTCGACGGCTACCGGCCACCCGACGAGGTGACCCGTGGTCGGGCCCGGGACCCGGTGCGCATCCAGGGCGAACGCCTCCCCGACACCGATCGGGCCGCCGTGGACGCCGAGGTCGAGGCGACCCTCGACGCGGCGGTGCGCTTCGCCCTGAACAGCCCGGAACCCGACCCGGCCGACGCGTTGACCTACCTGTACGCCAGTGGCCTGACCGCCCGCACCGGAGGTGGCTGAATGACCCGACTGTCGTACCGCCGGGCGCTGACCCGGGCCCTCGCCGACGAGTTGGCCCGCGACGAGGCGGTGTTCCTGCTCGGCGAGGACGTCCAGGTCGGGGCGTCGTTGGTGACCACCGGGCTGGCCAAGCGGTTCGGGACCGAACGGGTCCGCGACACCCCCCTGTCGGAGCAGGCGTTCACCAGCTTCGCCACCGGGGCGGCGCTGGCCGGGCTGCGGCCGGTGATCGAGTTCCAGATCCCGTCGCTGCTGTTCCTGGTCTTCGAGCAGATCGTCAACCACGCGCACAAGTTCCCGCTGATGACCGGTGGGCAGTGCAGTGTCCCCGTCACCTACCTGGTGCCCGGCTCCGGCTCACGTACCGGGTGGGCCGGGCAGCACTCCGACCACCCGTACAGCCTCTTCGCGCACGTCGGCGTGGTCACCGTCGTGCCGGCCACCCCGGCCGACGCGTACGGGCTGCTGGTCACCGCGATCCGCCACGACGACCCGGTGGTGGTGTTCGCGCCGGCCGGCGCGATGGACGTGCGCGACGACGTCGACGACCTGGCGCCGGTGCCGCTGGGCCGGGGCCGGATCCACCGCTTCGGCGACGACGTGACAGTGGTAGCGATCGGTCACCTGGTGCACGACGCGCTCGCCGTCGCCGAGGAGTTGGCCGACCAGGTCTCGGTGGAGGTCTTCGACCCGCGCACCCTGTACCCGTTCGACATCGACGGTCTCACCGAGTCGGTGGCCCGCACCGGACGCCTCGTGGTGCTCGACGACGGCAACCGTTCCTGCGGGATGGCCGCGGAGATCATCGCCTCGGTGGTGGAGCGGGTCCGGCTGCTCGCCCCGCCGCGCCGGGTCACCCGCCCGGACGGGGCGGTGCTGCCGTTCGCCCCCGCACTGGACCGGGCCGTTCAGCCCGGCCGGGACCAGCTCGCCACCGCCATCCACCTGACAGTGAAGGACGGACCATGATCGACCCGAACTATCCGTGGCCGGCGGCCGACCGGGCCTGGACCGACCTCCCGGAGCCGGCCCGTCGGGCCATGGTGGCCAGTGGCGCGGCGGCCTGGGAGCAGGTCTTCCACGGCCGGGCCACCTACAACAAGCAGTGGCGGTTGGCCCGACCCCCGGTGCTCACCGCCGACGCCTGGCGCGAACTCAACGAGGTCTGCGACCGGCTCGCCCAGCTCATCCTCGACGCCTGCCGTCGGCGGGCCGGCACCGCCGGTGAGCTGCGCCGGCTGCTCGGCGTACCGGCGGGGGAGACCCGGCTGCTGGACGAGGCCGAGCCGCTGACCGAGGCGCTGCTGGCCGCGTACCGCCCGGACGTGATCTTCTCCGCGGGGGTGCCGAAGTTCGTGGAGTACAACATCGACAGCAGCCTCGGCGGCGGGTTCGACGCCGACACCGTCATCCAGCGGTACGAGGGTCTCTATCGGAAGCACGGCATCCTCGACGACCTGCCGGTGCGGGCCGCGTCGTCGCTGCTGGACCAGCGGTTCGTGGCGATCCGCGAGGAACTGCGGCTGCCCGAGGGCGCCCGGGTGGCGTTGCTGATGGACTTCGACGGCGACTACCCGGGCCTCGACGACCCGCAGACGTTCATCCGGATCCTCGACCCCCTCGCCGTACGGGCCCGCGACTTCGGCATCGACCTGGTCATCGCCCCGGTCGCCACCGCCACAGTGGACGCCGACAATCGCCTGGTCGTCGACGGCGCGCCGGTCGACGCGTTGTTCCGGCTCTTCGTGCCCAACCGGGTCACCCCGACTGCCGGCCTGGACGCGGTGGCCCTGGCCCTCGCCGCGGGAACCCTACCGATGTTCGTGTCGGCGGCGGCCTGGCTGCTCGGCAACAAGACCACGTTCGGTTGGCTGTGGGAGGACGTGGACGGGCTGCCCGCCGACGACCAGGCGCTGATCCGCCGGCACGTGCCGTACACGGTGCCGTTGACCGCCGCGGTGCTCGACCGGGCCATCGCCGAGCAGGCCACGCTGGTGGCGAAGCCGGCCGACGGTTCGGCCGGGCACGGCGTGCTGCTCGGCCCGGAGTTGAGCGCTGCGGACTGGGCCGACGGTGTGCGGGCCGCCGTCGACCAGGGCGGCGCCATCCTCCAGGAGTACCTGCCGACCGACCGGGTGTCGATGGACTTCGTCCAGATCGAGACCTGTGAGACGGTCACCGCCGACGTCCCGTACTCCCTGGCCCCGTACCTGTTCGGTCGCCACGCCTCCGGCGGCCTGGCGAGGGTCGGCTACCCCGGCTGCGACGGAATCCTCAACCTGGCCCACGGCGTCCTCCTAACCGGAATCCTCCTGACCACCTGACCCCGGCCCCACCGCACCCTCGCCCTCCCGCCCTCGTTGATCATGAATTTGTTGCCCTTCGGGGCGGCGTGTCATGGCAATAACTTCATTGATCAACGAGGGCCGGCCTGGGGTTCGGGGTGGTGGAGCTGGGGGGAGAGGGTGCGGAGGGTTTGGGCTGTTGCTATGGCGTCGCTGCGGGCGCTGCCGTGGCGGCCGTCGGTGCTGTAAAGGGTGGGGTCGGCCGTCAGGGGGTGGTCGGTCAGGTGCACGTGGATCGTGTTCAGGCGCTCGGCCAGGCGTGCGGTGTGTGCCGACAGGCGGCGCATTCGTTCGCCCAGGCCGGGCCGGAGGTGCTCGGGCACCGCCGGGCTGTGCGAGACGTCGAACATGCCCACTGTGATCACGTCGGCGCCCACGTCGCGCAACGCGGTGATCATCGCGGTCAGCTCGGCGTCCACCGCCTCCGCGTCGTACGCCGGGTGGAAGGCGTCGTTGCCGCCGCAGACCACCAGCGCGAGGTCCGGGGCGAAGGCCAGCGCCGGGGCGAGCTGGGTGGCCCGCACCTGGTGCGCGCGCAGCCCGCGTCGACCCAGATTCCGGTACGCCAGCTCGGGGCGCACGGCGGTCAGCTCGGCGGCCACCCGGTCGACCCACTGCACGTCCGGGTAGCCCGGCGTCGGTTCACACATGCCCTCCACGACGCTGTCACCGAGCGCCACGAACCGCCGCCACGGGTGCCCGCGCAGCAGCTCGGCGGCCTCCCCGGGGCGCAGACAGTACGGGTCCGTCGATTCGGTGAGCGTCGATGGCATGCCGGCACGCTAGCCGACCGCCGGGCTGCCGGGCCAGGCTCAGCCGGTCAGGCTGACCTCGGCCAGGTAGACACAGGTCCGCCCCTCGTGCGACGAGTAGTAGCTCACCCACAGCAGGTCGTCGTGCCAGACCAGGCCGGGGTAGCTGGTGTCACCACCAGAGGGCAGCGCTACCAATTCGGTCAGCTCGCCGCGGCCGGGGTCGACGACGCAGATCGCGGTGCGGACCTCGCCGTCGTGCAGGCGCACCCCGGCCAGCAGCAGTCCGTCGGGCAGTCGGAGCAGCGTCGGCCCGCCCACCTGGACACCCAGGTCGGTCCAGGTCCAGTCCCGGTACGGCGGCACGGCCCGGCCGAGCTGCGCGCTCGCGGTGGCAGCGTCCCGCCGCAGCAGGCAGAGGGCGGTGCCGTCCGGAGCGAAGACCAGGCCGGACTCGTTGGGGTACCCGTCCTCGAACAGCGTCGGCACCCACGGCCGAAGGTCCACCCCGTCCGTGCTGCGGTAGAGCCGGGCGAACCTCGGCTCCCGGGTGGCGTAGCCCACGCCGTACATCACGTCGTCGTGCCAGGCCGCCCGCCACACCCAGACGCCCGGCTCGCCCACCGGGGTCGGATCGCCCCAGGCGTGCCCGTCGGCGGAGAGCCACGTCACCGTCTGGAACGTCTTGGTGGCCTCGCCGGTGGCGGCCGCCGCCAGCAGTTGCAGCCGCCCGTCGGGGCGCGCCACGAAGCGCGGGTCGCGCAGGTCGACGCCGGCCTGCCGAATGACCGTCGCGGAAGCCCAGGACCGGCCGTCGGTCGAGGTCAGCACCCGGATCACACCGTCGTCGCTGAGGTGGGTCCGGGCCTCCCGAAAGGCGCAGAACCAGCTCCCCGCGTACCGGACGAGGTCGGTGAACGCGCTGTGCGGCGCGCTGTCGCCGATCCGACGTACGGCGGTGACCTCGGCGGTGCGGCGGCGGGTGGGTGACGACGTCATACGCGGCGGCCTCCAGGTGCGGTGACGACGGTCGACGCTAGCCGTCCCCGGCCGACGACCGCGCGGCCAGCAGCCGAACGTCCGACGAACAACGCACGGCCGCTGTCGGATTGGCGTCGCGGACGACGCGACGTCGGCGCGCTGGGGTGGGCTGTTGGCACCCACCGCCACGATGGGCGGTGGGCCGACCGCGGAATCCATCGGCGAGGCAGGTGCGCATGCTCGGTTCGTTCCTTCAGGCCCTCGCGACGAAACTGGTCGAGGAGATCCTCAAACTTCTGGTGCAGTGGCTGGCGCCGAAGGCGCTACGGTCGGTGCCGCACCGCGCCTCGCCGAACTGCCCACGCTGCGATGGGTACGGGGTCCGTCGGTGGGCGCCCGGCGGCATGTGGATGTTCCTGCCGTCGCTGCTGACCTTCGCCTGGGGCTTCGGGTTCACACTGCTCGGTGTGTCGGTGGTCGTGCTCACTGTGGTCGCCGTGCTGGTCTCCGACGGCGTCGGCGGAGTGCCGACCGCGCTGCTCGCGCCGCTGGGCCTGCTGGTCCCCGTCGCGCTGATGATCGCGGGCGCGTTCGGCCTGGCCCACTACCACAGCTACCCGCCGAAGTGGTGCGCCCGCTGCCACGGCCGGTGGCCACGCCGGGAACGCGACGAGTACCTGCTGGCGTCGGCCCCGGTGCTGACCTGTGGCTGCGGTCAGCGGCTCCGGGTGCCCCGGGCGGCCCCGGGGGCGCGACTGCGCTGCCCACGTTGCCGTACGGAACACGCCACCCCGGCCCCGGCCGGGCGCTGACAGGCCCCGGCCGGTACGGATTCAGCGGGTCACGGTGTGCTCGGCGAGGAGTTCGCCGAGCACGTGCCGGGCCCCGGCGGCCTTGGCCAGGTCGGGATTGTCCAGGGTGATCAGCGCCTTCCACAGGGCCCAACCTCGTCCTCGGGCCCAGGTGGCGTCGTCGAGACCGAGTGCGGCGCGGAAGGCGGCCCGGCTGCGGCCGTGCAGCAGGGTCCAGGCGATCACGGTGTCGCAGGCCGGGTCGCCCACGCCGGAGCAGCCGAAGTCGATGACCGCGGCGAGTCGGCCGTCGCGGACCAGCAGGTTGCCGTCCGCGACGTCGCCGTGGAACCAGACCGCCGGCCCGGTCCAGGTGGCGTCGAGGGCGGCGTGCCAGATACCGGTCACCACCTCGACCGGCACCCGGTCGCGGTGCGTCCCGATCGCCGTCCGGGTCTCCGCGTCGTACGTGGACAGCGGGCCACCCCGCCAGGCGCTGTGTGGGCCGGCCGCCGGGCCGTCGGTGGCGTCCACACTGCGCAGGGCGCGCAGGAAAGTGGCGAGGTCGGTGGCGAAGCGGGACAGGTCGTCGATCCGCTCGCGTCGGGCGGTCCGCCCGTCGATCCACCGGTAGACCGACCACGGATACGGGTATCCGGTCCCGGGCCGGCCGTAGCCGAGTGGGGTCGGCACCTCCACCGGCAGTTGTGGCCCGAGCACCGGCAGCCAGCGCTGCTCCTTGGCGACCTGGAGGGCGTACCCGGCGCCGCTGGGCAGCCGTACGGTCATCTCCTCGCCCAGATGGAAGGTGCGGTTGTCCCAGCCGTCGACAGCGACGGGGCGTACCGGCAGCTCTGCCCACTGGGGAAACTGCTCGGCCACCAGCCGGTGGACCAGGGCCACGTCGATCCGGTCGGCCACGGCGGCGTCGGTCACCGGCACGCCGTATGGGGCTGCTTCGCTCATCGATCCGAGCCTGCGGCAGCCGGGCCGGGCCCGCAACGGGTTTACGAGGTGGCGACGGGGGTGGTCCTCGCCGGTGCCGCCGGCTCGGATGGCCTACTCAGCAGGGGGTACGCGGTGATCACGAGGCACGCCACTGCCATGGTCAGCAGGGCCGGGGTGAATCCCAGCGCGTCCACCGACCAGCCGCCGAGCAACGCGCCGACCGGCAACCCGATGAACGCCAACGAACCGGCGATGCCGATCACCCGGGTCTGCAACTCCGGCGGCACCCGCTCGTAGAGCGCCACCCCGAGCAGCGGATTGATCGCCGCGATGCCGATTCCGGACAGGAACGTCACCACGAGCACCACCGGCAGTTCGTCGCTGATCGCCAGCGCCACCAGCCGGGGCGTGCCGGCGACCAGCGCGCCGAGGAGGAACGTCAGTCGCCGGGGCAGTCGGGGCCCGAGCGTCGTGAAGACCAGGTTGCCCAGCAGCGCGCCCGCCGAGAACGCCGCCAGCACCAGGCCGAGACCGCTCGGGCCGGACAGCTCCCGGGCGACCCAGACCGGGATGTAGACGGCAACGCTGGCGTTGGCCACCATGTTCAGCGCCGAGATGACGGCGAGCATGCCGAGCAGCGGCCGGTCCCGGCCCAGGTAGCTGAAGCCACCCCGCAGGGCGCGCAGGTAGCTCTCCGGCTGGGCGGGTTGCGTCGGGGCGGCCGGCGGGCGGACCAGGACGCCGATGAGCAGTGCGCAGACGCCGAAACTGGCCGCGTCGATGAGGATCGCCTCGGTCACCCCGAACGCGGCGATCAGCAGACCGCCCACGGCGACGCCGAACAGGGTCACCACCCGGCTGAGCCCGTCGTACGCGGAGGTCAGCCGGATCAGCGGCACCCCGGCGGCCTCCGCGACCGGGCGGAACATCACGTGCTTCACCCGGTCCCCGATGCCGCGCAGCGCGCCGGCCACCGCGACGAGCGCCAGCAGCGGGGCGAAGCCCAACCACGGGGTCAGCGCCACGACGACCATCGCCACCGCGCTGCCCGCGTCGCAGAGGATCGAGGTGCGGCGCAGGCCGATCCGGTCCGCCCAGGGCGTGCCCAACGCGCTGGACAGCAGGTACGGCAGGGTCTCGGCGAACGCGACAAGGCCCATCTTGGTGGGGCTGCCGGTGGTGACCAGCACCAGCCACGGAATGGTCACCACCGAGATGCGGGTGCCCAGGTTGGAGATCAGGTCCGCGCTGACCAGGACGACCAGTTGCCGGCGGGGGGTCACGCCCCGACCGCCGCCGCTCGACGGGCCGCGTACCTTGCGCGCAGCGCCCGCTTGTCCACCTTCATCGACCGGTTCACCGGCAGCCGGTCGATGAACTCCACAGCGGCCGGCGCCCACATCGCGTTGAGTTCGGCGGTCACCAGGTCGATCAGCTCCGCACCGGTGACCGTCGCGCCCGGCCCGAGCACCACGTACGCGTACGGCACCTCGCCGACCGTCTCGTCCGGCACGCCGATCACGGCGGCGGCCCGTACCTGGGGGTGCCCGACCAGCACGTCCTCGATGGGGCGGCAGAAGATCGCCCAGTTCCGTCGGTGCGTGACGATCATGTCGTGTGCCCGGTCGACGAGGTAGAGGTAACCGTCGTCGTCGAGGTGGCCGATGTCGCGGGTCCGCACCCACCCGTCGACGAGCGTCTGCGCGGTCAGCTCAGGCTGACCGTGGTAGCCGGCGAAGCTCAGTCGGGTCCGCACCCACACCTCGCCGTCGCGGCCCGTCGGCAGGACCGTGCCGTCGTCGTCGCGGATCTCGATGCGGACGTCGCCGTAGGGCCGTCCGCAGGAGCGCAGCCGCTCCGGGTGCTCCGGATCGTCGGTCAGCCCGGGCAGCGCGGTGATCACGACCGCCTCGCTGAGGCCGTACACGATGCGCAGCACCGGACCGAACCGCGCGATGGCCTGGCGCAGCCGGGCGGGCGCGGCGGGCCCGGCGCCCACGTTGAACATGAACATGGCGGAGAAGTCCGCGCCGACCAGCGCCGGGTGGTCCAACACCTCGTAGAGCATCGGCGGGGTGACGAAGGTCGAGTTGATCCTCTCCCGTTGTACGGTGTCCACGAAGGCCACCGGGTCCCAGTCGTCGCGCAGGAACAGCACCCCGCCGGTGAACAGGTTGAACAGCGTGGTGATCTGGCCGCTGGCCAGCCACATCGGCGAGTGCGACAGGTGCCGCAGCAGCGGGAACCCGGCGGCGCGGAAGTCGGCTGCCAGGGCGAGGATCTGGGCGTAGAAGCTCTCCCGGTGGTGCACCAGCTTGGGGCTACCCGTGGTGCCGCTGGTCTGGAGGAACGACTCGGGCGCCGGCACGGACGCCGGCAGTTCCGCCACGTCGGCGTCGGCGTCGGCGGTGAGGTCGGGGCCGGCGCCGCCCGCGCCCAGACAGCAGACCGGTGTGCCGGGCAGCGCGGCGGCCAGCTCCGGGCCCAGGCTGGCCCGGTCCCGGGCGTCGTAGACCAGGGCGTCCGGGCGGGCCAACCGGATGAACTCGTCGACCTCCCGACGCGCGGTCACCGGGGCGACCCACATCGTCCGGCAGCCGAGCAGGTGCAGGGCGAGTTGGAGCAGGGGACCCTCCACCGCGTTCGCGACGGTCACCAGCACCGCCGACCCGGGCCGTACGCCGTGCCGGGTCAACGTCGCGGCCATCGTCCGGACCCGCGCGGCGGCCTCGGTGTAGGTGAGTCGCCGATCGGCGCCGACCAATGCCTCCCGGTCGCCGAATTCGGCGAAAAGGTCCAACACCTTGCGCACGTAGGTAGTGGTGTGCCCGGGTCCGTCAGTCATCCGGCAGCCCCCATCCGAGAAAGCGGCGGTCCCCGGGCAGCTCCCGGTGACGACGCGACGGTGGCGCGCTCGGGCGACCGCACCGCCGCCGCCTGGAAGCCTAGGCGGGAAACGGCTGGTCGGAACCGTGCCGACGGGCGGTCCGAGCAGCCCGCCGGACATTTGATCGCGTCGATCAGGTTGATTGACGCCCGTCAGCGGCTGCGGCTAGGTTTCTGGACCATCGTCCAGGCGGGCGCCGTCAGCGGACGGCCCTGGGCTGCCACACGATGGAGGTTCCATGGCAACGGCAACCCCGAAGAGATGGCCTGTCATCGCCGCTGCGGCCGCGCTGTTGGTCGCCGGCGCACCAGCGGTCGTCGCCAGCGCCGGCCCGTCCGGCACCGCCGCCAGCCGGCCCGACCGCGCCGAGTGGGCGGGTAGTTGGGCCACCGCGGTCACCCGGGGCAACTCGGTCGGGTTGACCAACACCGGTCTCAACGACCAGAGCGTCCGGATGATCCTGCACGTGTCGGTGGGCGGCCCGGCGCTGCGGGTCCGCCTGAGCAACCTCTACGGCGAGCAGGCGGTGACTGTCGGCCGCGCCACGGTGGCCCGGCCGAACACCGCGACCCCCGACGACCTCTCCGACATCGACGCGGCGTCGGTGCGTCCGCTGACCTTCACCGGTGCCGCCACGGCGACCATGAACCGGGGTGCCGAACTGCTCAGCGACCCGTTGGCCTTCCCGGTCGCTGACGACAGCGACCTGGTGGTCACAGTGCACTTCCCGACGCCGACCGGCCCGACCACGTTCCACGGGCAGTCCCAGCAGGCCAACTTCATCGGCGCCGGGGATCTGACCGGGGCGGCCGAGGGCACCGGGTTCACCACCCGTCCCACCTGCTGCTGGTTCTTCCTCTCCGGCGTCGACGTGCAGCGCAAGGGCAGCCCCGGCGCGCTGGTAGTGCTCAGCGACTCCATCGGTGACGGCAACGGCAGCACCGTCAACGCCAACCGGCGCTGGCCGGACCTGCTCTCCGACCGGCTGCTCGCCGACCGGCCGGACAAGCGCACCCCCGGCGTGCTCAACCTGAGCCTGGCCGGCAACCGGCTCAACCACGAGGGCACCGAGCCGGGCGACGGCAACTACCCGGGCTACTACCAGCTCGGCCCGAACGCGGCGGCCCGGCTCAACGAGGACGTCTTTCCCCAGACCGGGGTGCGTACCGTCGTCACCCACCTGGGCATCAACGACATCTGGATGTCGAACGACTCACCCGAGGCGATCATCGGCACTCTGCGGCAGATCAACCAGCAGCTCCAGCAGCGCGGACTGACCAGCCTGGTGGCCACGCTGACGCCGTACGAGGGGCACGGCGCGCCGGGCGTGTGGACGCCGCAGAAGGAGGCCACCCGCCAGGCGGTGAACGCGTACCTGCGCGGCAGTCGGGAGTTCGACGGGCTGCTCGACTTCGACCGGGTGCTGCGCGACCCGGCACGGCCCAGTCAACTGCTGCCCGCGTACGACTCGGGGGACCACATCCACCCGAACGACGCCGGTAACCAGGCACTGGCCAATGCCGTACCGCTGAGGCTGCTCGACCTGTGACAACTGCCGGGGGCGGCGGGTGATCCCCGCTGCCCCCGGCCACCGACATCCTGGGGAGGAATTGGCCGTGGACGTGGAGGAGATACTCACCGGCCTGTACAGCGAACAGGGCAGACAGAACCCGTACCCGTGGTACGCGGACCTGCACCGGCTCGGCCCGATCAGCGCGGTGCCGGCGCGCGCCGAGCACCGGACGGTGGCCGCCGTCGCTGTCGGCTACGACCTCGTCGACGGGTTGCTGCGCGATCCGGAGTGGACGAAACAGCCGCCGCCGGGCTGGGAGGAGCAGGAGATCCTGCGAACCTTCCAGACCTCGATGATGTTCGTCAACCCGCCCGATCACACCCGGATGCGACACGTCTTCTCGCGCACCTTCACGCCGCGCCGGCTCGGCGCGCTGGAACCGGTGATCCTTCGGGTGGTCGACGAGCTGCTGGACCGGATGGCGGACGCCGGGAAGGGCCTCGTCGACTTCGTGGCCGACTTCGCGTACCCGATTCCGGCCCTGGTGATGGCCGAGTTCATCGGCATCCCGGCCGCCGAGTTGCCGTGGTACCGCGAGCGGGTGGAGTGGATCGACGAGTTCCTGGACGTGGCGGGGAAGACCCCGCAGCGGCTGGCCGCGGCCAACACCGCCGCGCGGGAGTTGCGGGCCTTCTACCGGGAACTGCTCGGGCACCGCCGCCGGGTGCCCGGGGACGATCTGCTCAGCGCGCTGGTCGAGGCGCTCGACTCCGGGGAGGTGGAGCTGACCGAGGAGGAGTTGGTCAGCAACCTGATCGTGTTGTTCAACGCCAGTTTCGTCACCACCGTCTACATGTTCAGCAACGGCCTGCCGTTGCTGCTGGCCCACCCGGAGACCGTCGCGGCGCTGCCCACCGACGCCACGCTGGCGCAGGGCTGCGTCGACGAGGTGCTGCGGTTGGCGAGCCCGGTGCACTTCCTGGCCCGCGCCGCGCCGGCCGACACCGTGCTGCACGGCGTACCGGTCGCCACTGACGACAACGTGCTGATCATGATCGGGGCGGCCAACCGTGACCCGGCCCGCTTCCCGGCCCCGGACACCTTCGACCCGAACCGCTCCGGCCCTCCGTCGCTGGCCTTCGGGGTGGGCCTGCACTTCTGCCTCGGCGCGGCGGTGTCGCGGTTGGAGGGCCGCCTCGCGCTGCCCCGGCTGTTCGCCCGGTTCCCCGCGCTGACGGTGACCGAGACGCCGACGTACAGCGGCAGCCTGTTCCTGCGCGGCATCGACAAGCTGCTGGTCAGCACCGGTGGATAGGAGCGACATGGCAGTGCACCCGGAGGTGGCGGCCTATCGGGCGGCCCGTGCCGCGGCCGGCACCCCGCCGCTGTACGCACAGACCCTTCCCGAGGCGCGCGCCGCGGACCTGGCCGCGATCCGCGCCGGCGGCGGCGCTGTCGAGCCGGTGACCGAGGTACGCGACGAGCGGTTCCCCGGCCCCGCGGGGGAGCTGCCGCTGCGGGTGTACCGGCCGACCGGGTCGGGTCCGCTGCCCACACTGCTGTACTTCTTCGGCGGCGGGTGGACACTCGGCAGCGTCGACACCGCCGACGGCATCTGCCGGCGCCTGGCCAACGCGGTGCCCTGTCAGGTGATCACCGTCGGCTACCGCCTCGCCCCGGAGCACCCCTTCCCGGCGGCGGTGCACGACTGCCACGCCGCCACCTCGTGGATCGCCCGGCACGCCGACGAGCTGGGCGTGGACCCGACCCGGCTGGCGGTGGGAGGCGACAGCGCCGGCGGGAACCTGGCCGCCGCGGTGACCCTGCTCAGCCGTTCGGACGGGCCGCCGCTCGCCGCGCAGCTGCTGGTCTACCCGAACACCGACCAGAGCGACGACCCGGCCGGGGACGACGACCCGGCGCTGTTCAACCGCCGATCGGTCGCCTGGTACCGGTCGCACTACCTGGCCGACCCGTCGCACGCCAAGGATCCGCTGGCCTCGCCGCTGCTCACCGACGACCTGTCCGGGTTGCCGCCGGCGCTGGTGATCACCGCCGAGCTGGATCCCCTGTGCGCCGAGGGGCAGCGGTACGCCGAGCGGCTGCGCGACGCTGGTGTGTCCACCCGGTTGGCGCACTACCCGGGCATGATCCACGGGTTCTTCGCCATGCCGGGCACCTTCACCGACGGACGGCGTGCGCAGGAAAGCGCTGCGGCCTTCCTGCGCGAGCGCTTCGGGCTGGCGGGTGCGACGGTCTCGGACGTGGCGGCCGGCGTGGCCGCGACCGGGTCCGGCGATGGGTGAGCGGGTGGTGGCCGACCTGCCGGCCGTGTCGCTCGCCGACTACGCCGAGCGGGCCCGGGCCGTGCTGCCGCCGGACGTGTGGGACTACCTGGCCGGCGGCAGCGCGTCCGAGGTGACCCTCGCCGCGAACCGTCACGCGCTGGACCGGGTCGCGGTGCTGCCCCGGGTGCTGCGCGGGGTGGACACCGTCGACCTCGGCACGCACCTGCTCGGCCGTCGGTACGCCATGCCGGTCGGGGTGGCGCCGATGGCGTACCAGCGGCTGGTGCACCCGGACGGGGAGTTGGGTCTGGCGGCGGCGGCCGGCGCGGCCGGAATCCCGTACCTGGCCAGCACGCTGGGCAGCACCCCCATCGAACAGGTCACCGGGGCGGGCGCGGACGTCTGGTTCCAGCTCTACTGGCTGCGCGACCGGGCGCTCGTTCGCGACCTGCTGGACCGGGTCGTCGCGGCCGGCTGCCGGGCGCTGGTGGTCACCGTGGACGTCCCGGTGCTCGGCCGACGTCCCCGGGACCTGCGCAACGCATTCCGGCTGCCGGCGGAGGTGGTCGCCGCGAACCTCCCCGACGGTCGCGACGCGCTGGCGCACTCCGGTGCCCCCGGGGTGTCCGCGATCGCCGCGCACACCGCCGCGTCGTTCGCGCCGGCGCTGCGCTGGGCGGACCTGGCGTGGCTGCGCGAGCAGGTCGACCTGCCGCTGGTGGTCAAGGGGCTGCTGGACCCGCGCGAC
The DNA here is from genome assembly GCF_040607155.1 of Micromonospora sp. NPDC005324. Classification (NCBI taxonomy): domain Bacteria; kingdom Bacillati; phylum Actinomycetota; class Actinomycetes; order Micromonosporales; family Micromonosporaceae; genus Micromonospora; species Micromonospora sp. NPDC005324. Next base: position 61,244 of record NZ_JBEXGE010000032.1, read on the forward strand.
GCGACCGAGGCGGTACGGGTCGGCGCGGACGCGGTGGTCGTCTCCAACCACGGCGGGCGGCAACTGGACGGAACGCCGGCGAGCGTCACCATGCTGCCGGAGGTCGTCGGCGCGGTCGGGAACGGCTGCCAGGTGCTGCTGGACAGCGGCATCCGGTGCGGCACCGACGTGTTGCGGGCACTGGCGCTGGGTGCGGCCGGGGTGCTGGTCGGCCGGCCGCTGCTCTGGGCGCTGGCCGTCGGTGGCGAACCGGCCGCCCGGGACGCCTTGGGGCTGCTCGTCGCCGAGCTGACCGACGCGCTCACCCTGGCCGGCTGCGCCGACGTGGTCGCGGCCGGCGAGCTGCGCACCCTCGGGGTGGGGTGAGGGGTGAGCGCCGCCGAACCGGTCGACCTGACCGTAGCCGACCTGCACCCCGCGCTGGGTGATTCGGCGCTGACCTCGATGAACTTTCTCAACGAGGTGTCCGAGCGCTATCCGGCGGCGGTGTCCCTCGCGGCCGGCCGGCCGTACGAGGAGTTCTTCGACCTCGCGGCGGTGCACCGGCACCTGGACACCTTCCACCGACACCTCGTCGACGACCTGGGGCACCGACCCGAGCAGGCCCGCCGGCTGCTGCTCCAGTACGGCCGGACCAAGGGCATCGTGCACCACCTGATCGCCCGCAACCTCGCGGTCGACGAGGGGATCACCGTCGACCCGGAGGACGTCGTGGTGACCGTCGGCTGCCAGGAGGCGATGTTCCTGGTGCTGCGGGCGCTGCGGGCCGGGCCGACCGATGTGCTGCTCGCGGTCGCCCCGACCTACGTCGGGCTGACCGGGGCGGCCCGGCTGGTGGACCTACCGGTGTGGCCGGTCGCCGGCGGGCCGGCCGGGGTCGACCTCGCCGACCTGACCGCCCAGGTACACCGGGCCCGGGCGGCGGGGCTGCGACCGCGCGCCTGCTACCTCATGCCGGACTTCGCCAACCCCTCCGGGGTCAGCATCGACACCGTCCACCGGCATCGGCTGCTGGACCTGGCCGCGCAGGAGGATCTGCTGCTGCTGGAGGACAACCCGTATGGCCTGTTCCACAGCGACGACGGGCCACGCCCGCCCACCCTCAAGGCGTTGGACACCGGGCGGCGGGTCGTCTACCTCGGCTCGTTCGCCAAGACCGTGCTCCCCGGCGCACGGGTCGGGTACGTCGTCGCCGACCAGCGGGTGGCCGGCCCGGACGGGCAGGTCGGCCCGCTCGCCGACCAGCTCGCCATGATCAAGAGCATGGTCACTGTGAACACGTCGCCCATCGCGCAGGCGGTGATCGGCGGCCGGCTGCTGGAGCACGGATGCAGCCTGGTGGCCGCGAACACCAGGGAGCGGTCCGCGTACACCCGGAATCTGCGCCACCTGGTGGCCGGCCTCACCCGGCGCTTCCCCGATCAGCCGGACCAGCCGGACGGGTCGGCGGTGCGGTGGACGGTGCCGGCCGGTGGGTTCTTCGTGGTGGTGACAGTGCCGTTCCCCGTCGACGACGCGTTGCTGGACCGCTCGGGGCGCGACTACGGGGTGCTGTGGACGCCGATGGCGCACTTCTACGACGACACCGCGCCGGTGTGCGCGTTGCGGTTGTCGGTCAGCGCTGTCACACCGGAGCAGATCGACGTGGGGCTGGATCGCCTCGCGGCGCTGATCACCGACGAGTTGGCTCGCCGGGCGGGTTGACACACCGCGTTCATCAGATGGCAATGCGCGACGACCCGCGTGCCGCCGTCCTGGTTGGACGGTCATAATAAGCCGCATGGTTGCCTGGGAGTACGCCCTGCTCGTCCGTCGCTATCAGGGACAGGGCCGCAATTTTCACGTCTCGTTCGTCTGGTACGCGCCGGACGGGTCCCGCAAGGACATCACCGCCTACGGCGACACCGCCATCGCGCACCTCAACCGCGCCGGCCGGGAGGGGTGGGAGTTGGTCTCCGCCGCCGAGGACGTCAACAACGTCCAGGGCAGCACCGAAGTGCACCGCTACCACCTGAAGCGCCCGATGGCCTGAGGGCCCGGAACTCCACCCCTGTCCGCGTCGATCATGGAGTTGTGGTGGTGAACAAAAGTCGCCAACCGCCCTGGTTCGGGCACCACAACTCCATGATCGACGCGAGTCGGTCGGCTCAGCTCAGGTCGACGCCGGGGTAGAGGGGGTACGTGGCCAGCAGGTCGGTGGCCTGGCGGGCGACCTTGTCGGCCAGTCCGGCGTCCAGCGTGTACTTCGCCTTCGACGGGGTGCCGTCGGCGTTGGCGCCGGCGGTGGTCTGGGTCAGCACGGTGTGGATCAGCTCGGCGGTCTGGTCCATCTCGGCGGTGCCCAGGCCCCGGGTGGTCAGCGCCGGGGTGCCGATCCGGATGCCGGAGGTGTACCAGGCGCCGTTCGGGTCCTGCGGGACCGAGTTGCGGTTGGTGACGATGCCCGAGTCGAGGAGGGCCTGCTCGGCCTGCCGGCCGGTGAGCCCGTAGCCGGACACGTCGATCAGCACCAGGTGGTTGTCGGTGCCGCCGGTGACCAGCGTCGCGCCCCGCCGCAGCAGCCCCTCCGCGAGCGCCTGGGCGTTGACGACGATCCGCTGGGCGTAGTCGGCGAAATCGGGCCGGCGGGCCTCGGCGAGCGCGACCGCCTTGGCGGCCATCACGTGCGGCAGCGGACCGCCGAGCACCATCGGGCAGCCCCGGTCCACCTGGTCGGCCAGCTCCGGCTGGCAGAGCACCATGCCGCCGCGCGGGCCGCGCAACGACTTGTGCGTGGTGGTCGTGACGATGTGCGCGTGCGGCACCGGGTCGAAGTCGCCGGTGAACACCTTGCCGGCCACGAGGCCCGCGAAGTGCGCCATGTCGACCATGAAGGTGGCGCCGACCGAGTCGGCGATCTCGCGCAGGATCCGGAAATTCACCTTCCGGGGGTACGCGGAGTAGCCGCCCACCAGGATCAGCGGCTTGAACTCGCGGGCGGCCTCGGCCACGCGGTCGTAGTCGATCAGACCGGTCGTCGGGTCGGTGCCGTAGCTGCGCTGGTCGAACATCTTGCCGGAGATGTTCGGCCGGAAACCGTGGGTGAGGTGGCCGCCGGCGTCCAGCGACATGCCGAGCATCCGCTGGTTGCCCAGCTCACGGCGCAGCGCGAACCAGTCGGCCTCGGTGAGGTCGTTGACCTGGCGGACCTGGGCCTTCTTGAGGGCGAGGGACTCCACCCGGTCGGCCAGCACGGCCCAGAAGGCAACCAGGTTGGCGTCGATGCCCGAGTGCGGCTGCACGTACGCGTGCGCGGCGCCGAACAGCTCCCGGGCGTGCTCGGCGGCGAGCGCCTCGACGGTGTCGACGTTCTGGCAGCCGGCGTAGAAGCGGCGGCCGACGGTGCCCTCGGCGTACTTGTCGCTGAACCAGTTGCCCATGGCCAGCAGGGTCGCCGGGGAGGCGTAATTCTCGCTGGCGATCAGCTTGAGCGACTCCCGCTGGTCGGTCAGCTCGGCGCCGATGGCGTCGGCGACCCGCGGCTCGACAGCCCGGATCACCTCAAGGGCACTCCGGAATGCGGTGGATTCGGCGTTGCGGGACATGCGACCTCCAACAGACGTGCGGGAAGGCCCAGGCGCTCGGCAAACGTCCACGTGACGAGGCCGCTCCCCGATGGTTCTCCATCCCCACGCGCCAGTAACGGCCCGGGAGGATCCTACCGGGCCGGGCCCGGCCGTTCGGGCCGCCCTCCGGGAGGCGACCCTGCCGACGTGATTGGGCGATGCGTCGCGGGGCACACGGTAGGTGACCACCGCGCCGTCACGGCTGCGGCCAGGGTTCGCACAGAAGGAGTCGAGAACATGACCACACCCACCTCCCACCGACCGCTCGCCCTGGTGACCGGGGCCTCCAGCGGAATCGGGTACGAGCTGGCGGCGCAGTTCGTCGAGCACGGTTTCGACCTGGTCATCGCGGCCGAGGACGACGGCATCGAGGTGGCCGCGCAGAAGTTGCGCCGCGACGGCGGCCCGCAGATCTGGTCGGTCCGCGTCGACCTGGCCCGCGAGCAGGGCGTGACGGAGCTGGTGGCCGCCGTCACCGCTACCGGGCGGCCGTTGGACGCGCTGGCGCTCAACGCGGGCCGGGGCGCCGGTGGCGCCTTCGTCGGCGGCACCGACCTCGCCGACGAACTGGAGGTCGTCGACCTCAACGTGCGCTCGACGGTGCAGCTGGCGAAGCGGCTGCTGCCCGGGATGGTCGAGCGGGGCGCGGGCCGGGTCCTCTTCACCTCGTCGATCGCCTCCACCATGCCGGGGCCGTTCCAGGCGGTCTACAACGCGTCGAAGTCGTTCGTGCAGTCCTTCGCCGAGGCGCTGCGCAACGAGCTGAAGGACACCGGTGTCACGGTGACCGCGCTGATGCCCGGGCCGACCGACACGGAGTTCTTCGGCCGGGCCGACATGGAGGACACCCGGGTGGGCTCGGGCAGGAAGGACGACCCGGCGAAGGTCGCCGAGCAGGGCTTCGAGGCGATGATGAGGGGTGACCAGACGATCACCGCCGGTTCGCTGATGAACAAGGTGCAGACCGCCGCCGGCAAAATCATTCCGGACAGGCTCAAGTCCGAGCAGCACCGCCGGATGGCCGAGCCGGGATCGGGCAGTTGACCCGGTGCACACCGAAGGGCCCGGCATTCGCCGGGCCCTTCGGTGTGAGCGGGTGCCTCAGGCCGTCACCGCATCGAGCGCCTTCTTGATCGCCTTCGGCGCGGTGGGGGTACGCGGCGCGTCCGCGCGCAACGCGATCATCTTCTCGCCGATCTCCTGGAGCTGCTTGCGGCCCAGCGCGTCGCGGACCTTGGGGAACCACTCCTGCTCTTCCTCCTCGACGTGGTGGGTGACGTTCTCGATCAGCACTGTCGTCTTGGCGTTGAACCGCTCGTCGCCGGCGTCCATGCTGGCCAGCTCGGCGCAGAGCACGTCGGCGACGTGGTGTTCCTCGTACGACTCGAGGATGTCGTCCTCCAGGTCGGGCAGGAGGCGACGGACCTCCGGATACATCACCTCGTTCTCCAGATAGGTGTGCACCGTCAGCGCCTCCAGGATCTGGTCCACCAGCTTCTGCCGCTGGCTCGCCGGCCCCTCCTCGGCGTCCTGGAAGGCCTTGAACAGGCGGCGCATTTCCTTGTGGTCCTCTTTGAGCAGGACGATGGCATCGGTCGACACCGGTCTGACCTCCCTGAAAAGTTTCGGCTGGTGGGGTTCCGGTACCCCGACGCCGAACGCGGAAACAGGTGAAACCGCCTCACACCATCGCCAGGGTGCGGGGGATCTCGTCGAGCAACTCCCGAGCCAGAAAGCCGATCCGGCCGTAGCGGGGGATCAGCCGCTGGCCGCTCACCGAGTGCGCGAACGAGCCCCAGCAGGCCGCCTGCGCCGGGTCGGCACCCCGCGACAGCAGCCCCGCCAGCAACCCGGCGAGCACGTCCCCGCTGCCGGAGGTGCCCAGCCCGGCGTCGCCGCTCTCCTCCCGCCAACCCCGCCCGTCCGGGGCGGCCACGTGCCCGTACAGCGACACGACCGCCTCGTACCGGGCGGCCAACTCGGCGGCCTCGGCGTCCAGGTCGTCGCCCGGGTCCCGCCCCAGCAGGTGCCCGGCCTCGGTGACGTTGGGGGTGAGCACCACGGGCCGACCCGAGCCGACCAGCAGGTCCGGTGCGTGGCTGAGCGCACCGAGGGCGTACGCGTCGAGCACCAGCGACGTGTCCGGACGGGCCGCCTCCAGGACCAGGCTCAGCAGGCGGTTGGTCTCGTCGATCGCCTTCAGGCCGGGGCCGATGGCCACCACGTCCGCCTGCGTGACCAGCTCGCCGAGCTGGCCGTCCCGGTCGGCGGCCACCGCGCCGTCGGCGGTCTCCGGCAGACCGACCACCAGCGCCTCGGGCACCTGGATGCTCAGCGCGGCGGCGGTGGACTCGGCGGCGGCGAGCTGGAGCACCCCGGCACCGGCCCGCAACGCGGCCACCCCGGCGAGCAGCACCGCGCCCGGCGTGAAGCGGGAACCGCCAACCACCAGCACGGTGCCCCGGCTCTCCTTTCCACCGACCGGCACCGGCAGCGCCCAGTCCCGCAGCAACGCCGGCGTGATCACCTTCACCTCAGACCGGCTCGGCATGGATCTCGTCCTCCCTGGTCGGCTGGGCGCCCTGCTGACGCAGGTGCGCGACATCGTTGAAGGCGGTGAGGGCCAGGCGGTCGTCGCCGTCCGCCGACCACTCGGTGATCGAACAGTTGGCGATCACGTCCTGCCGGGTGAGCGCCATCAGCTCGTCCTCGGTCAACCCCTCCAGCAGATAGCGAAGCAGGAAGACCAGCGCGTCGTGGCCGAAGAGCAGCACCTGGCAACCCTCGTGGTCCCGGCGCAGGTCGCCCAGCAGCGTCCGCAGCCGCAACGCCACGTCCGTCCACGACTCTCCGCCCGGCGGCCGGTAGTAGAACTTGCCCAACCGCTCCCGACGGTCGGCCTCGTCCGGGTACCGCCGGCGCACCCCGTGCCCGGTCAGCCCGTCGAGGATGCCCAGCTCCCGGTCGCGCAGTCGCTCGTCGCGGTGGACGGGAATGTCGGTGCCGGCCAGCGCCAGCCGCGAGGTCTGCACCGCGCGCAGGTACGGCGACACGACCGCCACGTCCGGGCGCTTCGCGTCCGGCAGCTCGGCCAGCCAACTGCCGGTCGCCTGAGCCTGCTCCTCGCCGGTCGCGGAGAGCGGCACGTCGGCGTCGCGGTGGGTGAGGTCGATCAGTTCCGCGCCCGACGCCTCGGCGTGCGTCGCCGCGACGTTCGCGGTGCTCTCGCCGTGCCGGACGATCCAGAGGGTTGCCAGTTCCGCCATGTCGACCCCCTACCCGGGTGCCCACCGGGGTAACCGTGCCCCCGCCGATCACACGCCGCCTGACGACCGTGCAGGTCGCCGCCGTCCTTCGGGGGCAGCGCCGCGACGGGTTGATGCGGAACAATGTGCTGGACAGCCAACAGGGGGGGGCCGACGGTGACCGTCGTACGAGGTCTGCGGGAAGCGTTCCTGATATTGGTGATTACCGGGGCGGTGGTCGCCGTCGCGGCAGCGATCTGGGTGGCGACCGCCGGCGGTGCCTACACCAACCGGCTGGGCATCGGCTTGGTGGTGGTGGGCGGGCTCATCGGCGTGACGGGCGACCTGACGCTGAGCCGGATGGGCATGCTCGGCCCGCGCGCCACCTTCGGTGCCGCACCGGAGCGGGAGGCGGCCGACGGTGGCCGGGTGCTCACCGGCGTCGGCATCTTCCTATTCGTCGGGCTGCCAATGATTGTGGTGGGCGTGCTGCTGATCACCTGAGCAGGTGCATCAGCCCTCGCCGTCGCCGGACAGTCGCGCCGCCGCGCCGCACGGGTGTCCGTTCGATGGACGTACGGTGTGCCTGCGCGTCGTACCCTCGGCAGATGGCGACGGCGGCGGAGGAGATCCGGGTGGGTGAGCGGCTGGTCCGCGTCTCCAGCCCCGACAAGCCGTACTTTCCGGAGCGTGGGCTGACCAAGCTGGACGTGGTCCGCTACTTCCTGTCGGTGGGCGAGGGCATCCTACGGGCGCTGCGGGATCGGCCGACCATGCTGGAACGCTGGCCTCGTGGTGTCTTCGAGGGCGCGACGATCGCCACCCGGCAGACCAACCGGGGTGACGCGTTCTACCAGAAGCGGCTGCCGGCGGGCGCGCCCGAGTGGGTGCGGACCGCGCACATCACCTTCCCCAGTGGCCGTACCGCCGACGAGGTGGCGCCGAGCGAGTTGGCAGTGGTCATCTGGGCCGCCAACCTGGGCACCCTGCGGTTCCACCCGTGGCCGGTCACCGCCGCCGACGTGGAACGCCCCGACCAGCTGCGCATCGACCTTGACCCGATGCCCGGCGTCGGTTTCGAGCAGGTGGTGCCGGTGGCGCACGAGGTGCGGGCGTTCCTGGCCGAGCTGGGCATGACCGGTTATCCGAAGACCACCGGCGGTCGGGGGCTGCACGTCTACCTGTCGATCGAGCCGCGGTGGAGCTTCGGTGACTGCCGTCGGGCGGTGCTCGCGTTGGGCCGGGAGATGCAGCGCCGGCTGCCGGACCTGGTCACCACCACCTGGTGGCGCGAGCAACGGGACCGGCCGGTCTTCGTCGACTACAACCAGATGGCCCGGGACCACACGGTGACCTCGGCGTACTCGATCCGGCCGACGCCGGCGGCGCTGGTCTCCGCGCCGCTGGACTGGTCGGAGCTGGACCAGGTCCGCCCGGAGGACTTCGACGTGCTCAGCATGCCGGCCCGGTTCGCCGAGCGCGGCGACCCGCACGCCGGTCTGGACGGTGACCGGCACTCGCTGGAACCGCTGCTGGAGTTGGCCGACCGCGACGGGCTGGAGGCCCCGCCGGAGCGCTGAGCCGCTGCCGGTCACGCCCAGGGGCTGCCGACCCCGTCGAACTCCTCGAAGACCAGCCAGGTGCGGGTGGAGAGCACCCCGGGAATGCTCTGCACCCGGCCCAGCACCACGTCGCGCAGCGCGGCGTTGTCCGGCGCGCGCACCAGCGCGAGCACGTCGTGGTCACCGCCGAGCAACGCGGCGTGCTCGATGTAGCGCACCTGGGCCAGCTCGGCCGACACCTCCCGCCAGGTGTTCTGCTCGATGGTCAGGGCGATGTACGCCGACGTTCCCAGCCCGGCTGCCTCGGGCGCCACCTGGGCGCGGAACCCGGTGATCACCCCGTCGCGGAGCAACCGCTCCACCCGGGCGTACGCGTTGGTGCGGGAGATGTGGATGCGCTCGGCGAGGGTGCGTACCGACGTCCGACCGTCGCGGACCAGCTCGTCGAGGATCCGCCGGTCGACCTCGTCCAATGCTCGGGCCGATCGTCCCGATCCCGCGCCCCGGCTCGCTTCGTCGGCGGTCTCCTGGCTCACTGATGTGCCCTCCGCATGCCAACCGTCCCGCCTTCTGTGTCGATCTTGAGTCAATCATCCACAAGCGGAAGCATAGGCTCACCACACGTCCCAGGAGGTTCCGCCGTGACGACCACTCCCCAGGCGGTCCGCAGGGCATCCCCGCGCACCCGTCGAACGGTCACCCCGCCCGACCCGGCGCGCTCGTTGCTACCGGACGCCGAGCCGGTCCGCCTGCTCGCCGAGAACGGCACGCCGCTGCCCGCCCGCGCCGACTACCCCGAACCACCCGCCGAGGTGCTGCGCGAGCTGTACCGGCGGATGGTGCTCGGCCGCCGCTTCGACACCCAGGCGACCGCCCTGACCAAGCAGGGCCGGCTCGCCGTCTACCCGTCCTCGCGGGGCCAGGAGGCGTGCCAGGTCGGCGCGGTGCTCGCGGTCCGCGACACCGACTGGGTCTTCCCCACGTACCGCGAGTCGATGGCGCTGGTTGCCCGAGGCATCGACCCGGTCGAGGTGCTCACCCTGCTGCGCGGCGACTGGCACTGCGGCTACGACCCCACCGAGGTGCACACCGCACCGCAGTGCACCCCCCTCGCCACCCAGTGCGTGCACGCCGCCGGGCTGGCGCACGGCGAGGCGTACCAGGGTCGCGACACGGTGGCGCTGGCCTTCATCGGCGACGGCGCCACCAGCGAGGGCGACTTCCACGAGGGGATCAACTTCGCCGCCGTGTTCAAGGCGCCGGTCGTCTACTTCGTGCAGAACAACAAGTACGCCATCAGCGTCCCGCTGTCGCGGCAGACCGCCGCGCCGTCGCTGGCCTACAAGGGCGTCGGCTACGGCGTACCCAGCGAGCAGGTCGACGGCAACGACCCGGTCGCTGTGCTCGCCGTACTCACCCGCGCGGTCGCCCACGCCCGGGCCGGCAAGGGGCCGTTCCTGGTCGAGGCGCACACCTACCGGATGGAGCCGCACACCAACGCCGACGACGCCAGTCGCTACCGCGACGGCGCCGAGGTCGACGCCTGGCGGGACCGGGACCCGGTCGCCCGGCTGGAGACCTACCTGCGCGCCCGCGGCGTGATCGACGACGCGACGGTCGCCGAGATCGCCGAGCAGGCCGAGGCGTACGCGGCGGACCTACGGACCCGGATGAACGAGCAGCCCACTGTCGACCCGCTGAGCCTCTTCGACCACGTCTACGCCGAGCCCACCCCACAGCTGATCGAACAGCGTGAGCAGGTCCGCGCCGAGCTGGCCGCCGCCCACGCCGAGGAGGGTGACGCCTGATGGCCACCACCATGGCGAAGGCGCTCAACACCGCGCTCGCCGACGCGCTCGCCGCCGACGACCGGGTCGTCGTCTTCGGCGAGGACGTCGGCGCGCTCGGCGGCGTCTTCCGGATCACCGACGGCCTCCAGGCCCGCTTCGGCGAGAACCGCTGCTTCGACACCCCCCTCGCCGAGGCCGGCATCGTCGGCTTCGCCGTCGGCATGGCCATGTCCGGCCTGCGCCCGGTGGTCGAGATGCAGTTCGACGCGTTCGCGTACCCGGCCTTCGAGCAGATCGCCTCGCACGTGGCGAAGCTGCGCAACCGCACCCGGGGCGCGCTGAGCGTGCCGATCGTCATCCGCGTGCCGTACGCGGGCGGGATCGGCGGAGTCGAACACCACTGCGACTCGTCCGAGGCGTACTACGCGCACACCCCCGGACTGAAGGTCGTCACGCCGGCGACCGTCGACGACGCGTACTCGCTGCTGCGCGAGGCGATCGAGGACCCCGACCCGGTGGTCTTCATGGAGCCCAAGAAGCTCTACTTCGCCAGCGCCGAGGCGTCCCTGCCGACCCGCAACGAGCCGTTCGGCCGGGCCGTCGTGCGCCGGCCCGGACGCGACGCCACCCTGGTGGCGTACGGGCCGGCGGTGCCGGTCGCGTTGGAGGCCGCCGAGGCCGCCCGGGAGGAGGGGTGGGACCTGGAGGTCGTCGACGTGCGCACCATCGTGCCGTTCGACGACGAGACCATCACCGCCTCGGTCCGGCGTACGGGCCGGTGCGTGGTGATCCAGGAGGCGCCCGGCTTCGCGGGCGTCGGCGCGGAGATCGCCGCCCGGGTGCAGGAGCGCTGCTTCCACGCGCTGCACGCCCCGGTGCTGCGGGTCGCCGGACTGGACATCCCGTACCCGGCGCCGATGCTGGAGCACACCCACCTGCCCGGCGTGGACCGGGTGCTCGACGCCGTGGCCCGCCTCCAGTGGGACGACAAGCCGGACGCGCGTTGGGCGGCGGCATGACCATCGTCGAACGGACGCAGGTCTTCCTCCTGCCCGACCTGGGCGAGGGGCTGAGCGAGGCCGAGATCGTCGAGTGGCGGGTCGCCGTGGGTGACGTGGTCACCGTCGACCAGAGCGTGGTCGAGGTGGAGACCGCCAAGGCCGTCGTGGACGTGCCCTGCCCGTACGCCGGCCGGGTGGTCACCCTGCACGGCGCGGCCGGTGAGGTACGCCCGGTCGGCCAGCCGTTGATCACCATCGCGCCGCTGGACGGGGGCGACGAGCCCGCCGGGCACGTTACCTACCGCGAGGAGGAGCGGGCCGGCTCCGGCAACGTGCTGATCGGGTACGGCACGGGCCACGGCACCGCCACCCGTCGTCGGCGTCGGCCCCGACTGGCGGTGGCCCCCGAACCGGTCGACGCCGGCCCGACCGCTGCCGGCGGCCCGTCCGGCGCGGCTGCCGCGTCCGGTGACCCGGCATCGCCGGCCGCCGCCCTGGTCATCTCGCCGATCGTGCGGCGGCTGGCCCGCGAGCACGGAGTCGACCTCCACACGGTGCGGGGCACCGGGCCCGGAGGCGTGATCCGCCGCGCCGACGTGGAGGCCGCGCTGACCGCGCCCGCCGCCCGGCTCGCCGCCGTGCCGGACCCGCAGGTCGGGTCGGCCCCGGTCGGGGACGGCGACATGATCGTGCCGCTGACCGGCGTCCGCAAGGTGATCGCCGACAAGCTCTCCCGCAGCCGGCGGGAGATCCCGGAGGTGACCATCTGGGTCGACGTGGACGCCACCGGGCTGCTGGAGACCCGCGCCGCGATCAACGCGGCGACGCCCGACGCGCCGGTGAGCATCCTGGCCCTGCTGGCCCGGATCTGCCTCAGCGGTCTGCGCCGGTTCCCGCAGCTCAACGCCCGGGTCGACACCGAGGCGCAGCACATCGTCCAGTCCGCCGGGGTGCACCTCGGCATCGCCGCGCAGACCGACCGGGGGCTGCTGGTGCCGGTGCTGCGCGACGCCCAGCGGCTCACCACCGCCGAGCTGGCCGCCGAACTGGCGGCGACCACCGCCGCCGCGCGGGCCGGCAGCCTGCCCCCGGCCCGGCTGACCGGCGGCACCTTCACGCTGAACAACTACGGGGTGTTCGGCGTCGACGGCTCCACGCCGATCATCAACCACCCCGAGGCGGCTCTGCTCGGGGTCGGGCGGATCGTGGACAAGCCGTGGGTGGTCGACGGGCAGCTCGCCGTCCGCAAGGTGACCCAGCTCAGCCTCACCTTCGACCACCGGGTCTGCGACGGCGGGGTGGCCGGCGGTTTCCTGCGGCACGTCGCCGACTGCGTGGAGCGACCGGCGCTGCTGATCGCCGCCGTCTGACGCGTACCCCCTCGGCCCCGGCGTCGCCCGCGCGGCGCCGGGGCCGGCGCACGTCCGGGGCTCCCGGCGGTGTCAACGGGCCGGGGTCGCCCGGCATGGTCATCGGGCCGGGGTTTCTCCGCGGCCTCACCGGGAAGTCGGCCCCGCCGGAGCGCACCGAACGCGTCGAAGGGAGCCCGCCCGTGGCCGTGGCGAACGAGCTGCTACTGAACTCGGTCCGGGTACGACGGCCCGCCTCGGCCGGCGCGCCGCTGTACTGCGACGCGTTGGAGTACGGGCTCACCGGTGACGGCGCTACCAACGACCAGCCGGCGCTGGCGGCCCTGGTGGACCGCCTCGGCGACGGGTACGCCTCGGACGGGCGGGCCCGGGTCATCTACTGCCCGCCGGGCATCTACTCGATCCGGGACGCGGGCACTGTGTGGCGCAGCGGTGTGTCGCTGATCGGGGCCGGCCCGGCGGCGACCCGGTTCATGCTCAGCAACGAGGGCAACCGGGCCGACCCCACCCCGTTGGCCTTCTGGACCACAGTGCAGCACGGCGCCGACCGGGACCGGCACATCGCCGACTGCACCTTTTCCGACTTCCAGATCGACGGCTCCGGCGTCGCCATGGCCGAGTACAACTACCTGGCCAAGGGCCTCGGCCTCCAGTACGTGGTGCGGGGCGTCTTCCGCAACCTCTACATCCACCACACCGCCGCCACCGGGCTGGGCTGCGACTTCCTTCAGGACTCCCTGATCGACGGCGTGGTGGTGGTCGGCTGTGGCCGACTGGACAACGGCGAGCAGATGGGCGGCGCCGGCATCGGAATCGGCATCGGCGGCTGGGGAGCGGTGGAGCGGCTGACCATCGCCAACTGCACCGCCCTGGCCAACGGCACCAACGGCATCTTCCTGGAGTTGCAGAAGGACTACTGGATGCCGCCGCGCGGCTACCGCATCATCGGCTGCCACAGTCAGGGCAACCGCTTCGGCATCTCCGACTGGGGCGCCGACGGCCTGATCGTCTCCGCCTGCACGATGACCGGAAACCTGGAGACCGGGTTCGACGTGTCGGCGCAGGGCACCTCGTCGGTGGCCGGTCGGGGCGGGCTGCTCACCGACTGCGTCATCGACGGCAACATGTGCGACGGGGTCAGCCTCGGCAACAGCCCCGGCCCGTACACCGTCCGAGGCAACCGGATCAGCGGCAACGGCCGGCACGGCTATCACGCCCACGACCTCGGGCGCGGCTACCGCGGCTCGGTCCGGGACGTGGTGATCGAGAGCAACGAGTTCTGGGGCAACGGCCTCGACGCGGTCCGGATCGACCACCAGATGACCGACGCGGTGCTGCTCAACAACCGGATCCGCAACAACGGACGGCAGTACGGCGAGGGCACCGAGGGCGTGGGCGACGCCGTTCGCTACAGCGAGCGGTGCCTGGTGGACCGGTCGGCCAACTGGCCGCACGACGGGCACCGGGGCAAGGTCCTGCGGGTCGGGAAGGCCGTCGCCATGGTGGCCTCCAACACCGGCGACGAACTCACCCTCGCCCCGGTCCGCCCGGATGCGTTCACCGCGTGGAGCGGGAACGTGCCAACGCCGGGATGCGGCTACGAGCTGGCCGCCGCACCGAAGCTGCGGGCCGGCATCACCATCGACGCCCCGTTCGACTCGGCCACCATCCGGGGTAACCGGGTCTGGGACAACCACGACAACCCGACCCAGACGCACGGGCTGTGGATCACCGAGCGGGGCAGTTGCGTGGGCTGCCGGGTCGAGGACAACGACCTGGCCGGCAACGCCGACGAGGGGATGCGACTGGACACCCCGCCGGTGGGCGGACGGTGGCGGGACAACCACGTCAACAGCGACTGGAGCTGACCGGCCCGGTCCGGGCTCGGCGCTGAACGACGTGCGGCGGCGGCCGGAAGGATCCGGCCGCCGCCACTGTCTCGGTTAACTGATCAGCCGGCCAGACCGGCCACCGGGGTCGGGTCCAGCACCACCGTCGCCGAGCCGGACTGGGCGGGTACGCCCGCGTCGGTGTACTCCGCGACGAACACCGCGGTCAGGTTGTCCGCGCCGCTGTGCCCACCGTCCAGGAAGGTGGGGATGGTCCCGGAGCAACCCGTCGAGGTGGAGAGCGGGTGCCCGTGCTCATCGTGCCCGAGCACGTAGGTGACCTTCACCCGGGAGCAGTCCACCGGCAGGTCGTCGGTGACCTTCACCTCGTACGCGACCGTCTGCCCGAACTGGAACGGCTGTCCGGCCACCGGGGCGACGAACTCGACGATCGGCGCGGTCGGCCCGACCACCAGCGGCAGGGACGCCGAGGCGGACCGTCCGGTGCGGTCGGTGACCTTCAACGTCGGCGTGTACGAGCCGTTCTCCGGGAACGTCCAGCTCGCGTTCGGAGCGGTGCTGTCCACCGAGCCGTCCGCGTTGAAGTCCCACGCGTAGCTGAGCTTGTCACCGTCCGGGTCGGTCGTGCCGGCGCTGGAGAACGCGACGGTCAGCGGAGCCTGCCCGACGGTCGGGGTGCCGCTGATCTTCGGGATCGGCGTCCGGTTGCCCCGGACGAAGTCGATCCGGGACAGCTGCGCGTCCGGGTTCTCGGCGAAGTAACCGTCGCCGTACTCCAGGACGTAGAGCGCGCCGTCCGGGCCGAACTCCATGTCCATCGGGTTGTCCACCACCAGCGACGGCGCTACCGGACGGATGTCCGTGACGTCGCCGTCGGAGTCGAGGCGGAACTCCTTGATGTAGTCGCGGGACCACTCGTAGAACAGCGGCACCCCGTCGTAGTAGGCCGGCCACCGGGTGCGCGACGTGCTGGTTCCGTCGTAGTCGTACGCCGGGCCACCCATCGGAGAGATGCCGCCGGTGCCCAACTGCGGGAACTCGGCCGAGGGGGCGGCCGCGTACCAGACCTCCGGCTGCTCGACCGGCGGCAGCACGCGCTTGCCGGTGTTGTGCGGTGAGTCGTTGACCGGGCGCTTGCAGTTGAACTTGGCGCCGGACTCGCCGGTGGCGAAGTCGTAGTCGCGGTAGGCGATCGTCGGCGTCACGCAGTACGGCCAGCCGTAGTTCGCCGGCTTGTCGATGCGCATCCACCGGCCGTGACCGGCCGGGCCTCGCTCCGGGTTCGGGTTGGAGGCGTCTGGCGAGTAGTCGCCCACGTACACGTCGTCGGTCTTCCGGTCGACGGCGAACCGGAACGCGTTGCGCAGCCCCATCGCGTAGATCTCCGGACGGGTCTGCGCCGTGCCGGCCTTGAACAGGTTGCCCGACGGCACCGTGTAACCACCACCGGCCTTCACCTTGATCCGCAGCAGCTTGCCGCGCAGGTCGTTGGTGTTCGCCGCGGTGCGCTGGGCGTCGTACGCCGGGTTGCGGTCGGCCCGCTCGTCGATCGGGATGTAGCCGTCGGAGGCGAACGGGTTGGTGTCGTCACCGGTCGACAGGTACAGGTTGCCCTTACTGTCGAAGTCGATCTGGCCGCCGACGTGGCAGCAGATGCCCCGGTCGGTGGGCACGTCGATGATCTGCTGCTCGCTGGCGAGGTTCAGCTGCGTCCCGTCCAGCTTGAACCGGGACAGCCGCAGCGCGCCCTTGAACCGCTGCCAGTCCGCCTCGGTGCCGGTCTCCGGCGCGTCCCCCTCGTTGACGCCCGGGGTCGCCGGGTCGTCCACAGGGGTGTCCATCGGCGGCGAGTAGTAGAGGTACACCCACTTGTTCTGGGCGAAGTTCGGGTCGATGGCGACCCCCTGCAACCCCTCCTCGTCGTGCTCGTACACCGGGATGTCGGCGGCGAGGGTGTTCAGGCCGGTGCGCGGGTCGTGGATGCGGACCTCACCGGTGCGGGAGGTGTGCAACACCCGCAGGTCGGGCAGGACGGCGAGGCTCATCGGCTCGCCCGGGAAGTCGTTCAGTGTCACTTTCTGGAAGCTGCTGTCCGGCGGCGCGGCCGGCGCTGCGGCCGCTGCCGACGGTGGTACGGCCAGACCGGCCGTCACCAGCAGCAGGGCGGACGCGAATGCGGTCCTGTTCATCAGGTGAGTCCCCCGGGGTGGTTTCAGTACCGAAGTGAAGCGAGATAGTCGAAGCCGACGCGAGCGGTGTCCAGGGCGTCGGCGGGGGAGCGCGGCGCGGTGCCCGCGTCGTCACGCTCCACGATGTATTCCTCGATGCCGGCCTCACGCTCGTGGGCGAAGATGCGGCCGAAATCGATGACGCCGTCGCCGAGGTCGGCGAAGCCACCCTCGACGTCGAGGTCCTTGACGTGCACCTGGCGGATCCGACCGCGGTTGGCCCGGATCACGTCGACCGGGTCGTGGGCGCCCCGCCAGGTCCAGTAGAGGTCGAGCTCGAAGTGGACCAGCCGGGGATCGGTCTGCGAGCTGAGGATGTCGAACCCGGTCGAGCCGCCGGTCAGCGGCACGAACTCGAGCTGGTGGTTGTGGTAGCCGAAGTCGAGCCCCGCGCGTTCGGCGAGCCGGCCGGCGCGGTTCAGGTCCCGGGCCAGGGCCCGGTAGACGGCGGGGTCCCGGATCGGCTGACCGCTCGCGTCCCGACCGAAGTACGGGTGGACGATCTTCTTGCAGCCCACCACGTTGGCGTCGGCGAGGGCCCGCTCCCAGGTGGCGGCGTCGAACGGCTGCGGGATGCCGACGTGCCCGGAGGTGGACCGCAGCCCGGCCTCGTCGAGCGCGGCCCGGAACTGTGCGGCGGTGCGTCCGACGAACCCGGCGTGCTCCACGCGCCGGTAGCCGATCCGACGCAGCGCGTCCAGGGTGCCGGGCAGATCGGCGGCGAGCTGATCGCGCAGCGTGTAGAGCTGAATGCTGATCCGGTCCACCGGCACCCGACGGCGGCCCTGGGCCTGCCCGGTGGATGCGGCGGGCGCGGCGGCGGCAGTGCCGCCGAGCAGACCGGCGGCGCCGACGGCGGCCGCGGAGACGGTTGCGGCGCGCAGCACTCCACGCCGGCTGACCGGCTCGGACGCCGGTGTCGGCCCCGGTCGGTTGAGTTGTTGATCCATGGTGGTGGTCCCTTCCTGACGGCTGGTACGCCGTCGGCGGCGGTCGACCTGACTGCCGTCCGCCGGGCGCGCCGAACCGGCCGGAGCCGGGCTCCGGCTGGACGGTGAGGGACGGCGCGGGTGCGGCCCGGACCCATCGGGGGGCGGAACGCGGCGACCCGGCAGAGGTGGCGGCAAGTTGATCGACGAATGGGCAACCCTCTATCTAGATCGAGACCCTACCCTTGCCTCCGGACGAAGGCAAAGCTTTGTCGCGTTCGCCGGAAGTTTCGCTTCAGCTGACAAAAGTCCGCCCCCGAGGTGCGCCACTCGGCGTGACCTTCTACTTCCCGTGCCCACCGCGCCGCGCGATCCGCCTCCCGCGCCGCCCGAGGGTTCATGAAAGTCGCGGTGTCAGGACGACCGGGATGCCACGACTTCCTTGAGGCCGAGTCGATCATGAAGCGGGTCGACGGCACGCCCCGCCATCCGGACAGTCGACGTTGCGTCGCTCAAGCGGAGCACATCGGATGACACGGGTCGGTTGAACCCCTGTTACGGCCAAGCGGAGCATTGTCGGAAAATGCGTCGACAAATGCGCTGCCGATTATTTCGGAATGCCACGAATGGTCCCGTCAAGCGAGCAAGAATGTGGCGGAGGGAAGTCGAAAACGGGGGGACTGAACATGACGTCTAGGCGGCGATTGACGCTGTTGGCGGTAACCATCGCAGCCGCACCACTCGTCCTGGGTGCGTGCACCGCCGACCGGGGTTCGGCGACCGGCTCGGCCAAGAAGCACGCCGCCCCACCGGAGCTCGCTGTGACGCCAGGGGACAAGGCCCGGGACGTCCCGGTCAGCGCCGAGGTGGGCACGGTGGTCAAGGGTGGGCGGGTCACCGGTGTACGCCTCACCGACGACAAGGGCAAGCAGGTCAACGCAGAGCCGCGCGAGGACGGCTCCGGCTGGGTGCCGAGCGCCCCGCTGCAAGCACGACGGACCTACACCGCCGAGGTGACCGCGACCGGTGACTCCGGTGCCACCACCACCCGTACCACCACGTTCACGACGATGGCCAAATCGACCAGACCGCAGATCACCAGCACTCTCTATTTCAACGGCAATCGGACGTACGGCACGGCGATGCCGGTAACTGTGGCGTTCGACCCAGGAATTCCGAAAGAGGCCAGAGCGGATGTGCAGCGGCGGTTGTTCGTAAAGACAAATCCACCGCAACCGGGTGCCTGGTCGTGGCTTGAGGATGGAAGCCAGGTCTATTACCGTGCTCCCGATTTCTGGAAGCCCGGGACCACAGTCAGTGTCCGGGCCGGTCTGGAGGGTCTGCCGATCGGAAAGAAACTCCTCGGCGACGCCGAGCGGACCGCGACCTCCAAGATCGGACGCCAGGTCTCGCTGGAGATCGACAACGCCACCAAGCAGATGACAGTGCTGCGCGACGGCAAGCAGGTCCGCAGGATCCCGGTGAGCCTGGGTAAGCCGAGCACGCCGAGTTCCAGCGGCAAGATGGTGATCATGGAGAAGCACGAGCGGGTCACCTTCGACACCCGGGGTGAGCCGGACGGCGGCTACGTGGTCGACGTCGACGACGCCCAGCGCTACACCTGGGGCGGCGAGTTCATCCACTCCGCCCCCTGGTCGGAGGGGGACCAGGGCAACACCAACGTCTCGCACGGTTGCGCGAACGTCTCCGCCACCGCGGCCGACTGGTTGATGGGGGTGACGCAGGTTGGTGACCTGGTCACCGTCAAGGGCACCGAGGTGGAGCTACAGCCGGGCAACGGCTGGACCGCGTGGAACGTGAGCTGGGACGAGTTCGCCCGGGGCAGCGCCCTGCCGGTGCCGCCCGGGCTCAAGCCCGCGCCGGTCGCCCCGGCGCACCCGGGCGCGGTGGCCGGCGGATCGCCCGCACCGGCGCCCTCGGTCAGCGGCCGCTGAGACACCACCCACGGCAGGACAGGGTCGGCCCGCCACGACGGCGGACCGGCCCTGTCGCCGCCCGTCACCCCAGGGGTACGCGGGCCACCCCGGAACCGGTCAGGCTGCCCAGCCAGAGGTGGTCGCCGTGCTGGCGTACCCCGGTGATCATCGGGTAGTTCCCGCTCGGACCGTGCAGCGTCCGGCGGACCGTTCCCGCGTCGTCGACCAACGCGACCAGCCCGTAGCGGCGTGGCTGCGGCTGCATCGCGTCGGGCAGCAGGGCGGCGATCTGGCGCAGCCGCGGATGGGGCAGCAGCCGTTCGGCGATCGGCACCCGAGGGCTGGGCAGCGCGATCCAGTACGTCCCGTCGCCCACCGAGGCGAGATTGTCCGGGTACGCGGGCAGGTCGGCGAGGACCCGCACACCGCCGCCCAGCTCGACCCGCAGCAGGCGGTGGGTGCTGGTCTCCACGAGCATCAGCGCCGACTCGTCCGGGGTCAGCGCGATCCCGTTGGGGAAGTACAGCCCGTCGGTCACCACCTCGGTGCGGCCGCTGCCCGGATGGTGGGCCAGCACCCGCCCGTTGGGGCGGTGCTCCAGCAGGTCCCGCTTCCAGTGCGAGACCGGAAACCGGTCGGAGCTGTCGGTGAAGTAGATGGTGCCGTCACGGCCCACCGTCGCGTTGTTGGCCAGGTGCACCGGAGGTGCCGTTCCGGTCAGTTCGCGTACCGCGCCGTCGGGCGTGACCCGCAGCAACCCGCGGTACGCGTCGCAGACCACCAGGGCCTCGCCGGACGGGTCCAGCTCGATGCCGAGCGGACGGCCGCCGGTCTCGGCCAGCAGCTGGGGCGGGGTGCCGGCCAGCGCGTCGACCGGCCACCACCAGAGCCGACCGTCCTCGTCGCCACTGATCACCCGCCCGGCGCCGTCGACCAGCACGTCCTCGGGGCCGACGGCGCCCGCGGGGAGGGGCAGCAACTCGGCCTCGTCGAGCCGGCGGTCTGTGGGGGCCCACGCCCCGGCCAGCGCCGGAGGGCTGGTCGCCGGCTCGCGGACGGGGCGGATCAGCCGGGGCGGCCGGGGCCGAGGGATCAGCATCGACCTATTCTCCACCCGAATGCCGGCCGACCCCCGGGTTCCGGGCCCGCGCGGCGCGCCGCCCGCGCCCCTGACTGCACCCCGAGAGGGAGGTGGGGCACCTCCGGGTATGCCCCTGGGCGTACCCGGAATCACTCCCTGGAGGGGCGAAAGTGTCGGTGGTGCCGGCTAGATTTCTGGGCATGGAAGAGCACAGCGACCGGCTGGACGTGCAGGTCAGCGTGGGTGACCAGATGGTCCTCGTGCGGGTGGCCGGCGAGGTCGACATCGCCACGGTGGCCGCGTTCCGGTCTGCGCTGTGGTCCGCGCCGGCCCGCCCGGTGCTTCAACTGGAGTTGTCCGGGCTGCGGCTGCTCTCCGCCGCTGGCGTTCGCACGCTGCTCGCGGCGCACCTGCGCGTGCGGGCCTGCGGTGGCGAGCTGGTCCTGGTCGACCCGAGCCCGGTGGTGGCCCGGGTGCTGCGCGTCAGTGGGCTGCACCGCGTGATGCCGATCCTCGAGCTGGCCTCGCCGACCGAGGCCGCGCGTCGCCCGGTGGTCGCGACCACGGACCTGCAACTGGCCGCCTGACGCTGGTCGATCGAGGTGGGCCGCCACCATCGCACCGGGCACGGGGCCGCCGGCGTGAGCCGGCGACCCCGACAATCGGTCAGCGAACGCCGAGCAGGTCGACGACGAAGACCAGCGTCTCGCCCGGCTTGATGACGCCGCCGGCACCCCGGTCGCCGTATCCCAGGTGCGGCGGGATGATCAGGCGACGGCGACCGCCGACGCGCATGCCGGCGACGCCCTGGTCCCAGCCGGCGATGACCTGACCGCCGCCGAGCGGAAAGTCGAACGCCTCGCCCCGGTTCCACGACGAGTCGAACTCGCCGCCGGTGGAGTGCGACACGCCGACGTAGTGCACGCTGACCAACTGGCCCGGCTCGGCCTGCGGGCCGTCGCCCACGGTGATGTCCTCGATCACGAGGTCGGCCGGCGGTGCACCCTCGATCGGACCAACCTCGGGCTTGCCCGACTGGGCGCCTGCTGCCTGGGTCATGCGGGGATCTCCTGCCGTGTTGGGTGATGTGTCCGGTCACCGTCGATCCTGCCGGATCACCCCTCACCGATGTGCGGCGGACCCGCAACCTGCGCCGCAGCCCCGTACCCCGACTTTGGTGGACCGCCCGTTACCGGGTGGGGCGTTCACCTAGGCTCGGAGAGGGCCGGCCGGCCTGGTGACGGGCGGTGCACCGTGGTCGATGCGGAGGGCGTCGGTGGCTGAGGCGACGGTCGCGGTCCCGCTCTGGGCGTGGGCGGCGGTCGGCGCGGTGATCACGGTGCTGCTCGCCGTGGATGTGCTCCTGCACCGGGACAACCACGTCATCGAGCTCCGCGAGGCGCTGCTGTGGAGCGCCGTCTGGATCGGCGCGGGTCTGCTGTTCGGCCTGGTCGTCTGGTGGGGCCTCGGCGGTGACCCGGCCATCGCGTACTTCTCCGGCTACCTGCTGGAGAAGGCGCTCTCGGTGGACAACGTGTTCGTCTTCGCGCTGCTCTTCGGCTACTTCCAGGTGCCGCCGGGCTACCAGCACAAGGTGCTGTTCTGGGGTGTCGTGGGCGCGCTCGTCTTCCGGCTGCTGTTCATCTTCGCCGGCGCCGAGCTGTTGGACCGGCTCGCCTGGGCCGGGTTCGTGCTGGGCGCGTTCCTGATCTGGACCGGCTGGCGCCTGGCCGTACGCGGAAAGCCGGACGTCGACCCGGAACGCAACGTCGTGGTCCGGCTGTTCCGGCGGCTGGTGCCCACCGACGCCCGCTACCACGGCGACCGGTTCACCGCCCGGGTGGCCGGCCGGCGGGTGGCGACGTTGCTGCTGGTGGCGCTCGTCGCCATCGAGGCCACCGACGTGGTCTTCGCCATCGACTCGGTGGCGGCGATCCTCGCCATCACCACCAACACCTTCCTGGTCTGGACGGCCACCGCGTTCGCCGTCCTGGGGCTGCGCAGTCTCTACTTCTGCCTCGCCGGCCTGCTGCGGCACTTCGGCTACCTGCGGTACGGGCTCGCGCTGCTCCTGGCCTTCGCCGGGCTGAAGCTGATCCTCGCCGAGACGCCGGTCGGCAAGCTGCCGGTCTGGTTGACCCTGGCCGTGGTGCTGCTGACCCTGGCGGTCTCCATCGGCGCCAGCACCCTGGCCGCCCGCCGCCGGACCGACGGCTGAGCCGCCGAACCGGCTGGGCCGCCAGGTCAGCCGACCAGCACCGGCCGGGACAGCTGGTCGGCGAGCAGCGCGGGCGCCTCGGTCAGGGACG
This sequence comes from Micromonospora sp. NPDC005324, assembly GCF_040607155.1. Taxonomy (NCBI): domain Bacteria; kingdom Bacillati; phylum Actinomycetota; class Actinomycetes; order Micromonosporales; family Micromonosporaceae; genus Micromonospora; species Micromonospora sp. NPDC005324. Next base: position 84,151 of record NZ_JBEXGE010000032.1, read on the forward strand.
GCACCAGGACACCACCCGCACCCGTGAACCGCCGACACCGATCATGCCCGTCGGGTCGGCGTCGGGGGTCAGGGGTGGCCGGGCTCGATGCGGGCGGTCACGTCGAGATGCGCGGGCTGGCAGTCGGTCGTCGCCGCGAACCGGCGGACCGCGGCGCGAACGTGCTCGCGTACGCCGGCGGCCGGCGCGTCGGCGGTGAGGTCGACCCGGATCCACACGTCGGGGTGCGGTGGCGCGCCGGTGAGCACCACCCGTGCCCGGCGTACCCCGGGGTTGCCGCTCAGGTCGCGTACCAGCGCGTCGGCGAGAACGTCGGTGGCCAGCCGGGTCCGGCCCGGCCGGCGTCCGTGGTGGCTCAGGGTGCCGCGCAGTGTCTCGTCCGGGCCCCGCAGCTCCCGGGCCAGCAGGCGTTGCCCGGCCAGCCCGAACAGCGCTCCGGCGACTGCCGCGGCCACTGTGCTCCACGGCGCGGCCAGCCGCCACCTGTCGACCAGCTCGGCGCTGAGCAGCACCGCCGCCGGGTCAGCGCCGGGCAACGTGCCGAGGCTGGCCGTCAGCGCCGCCGCGCCGCCCGCCACCAGCAGCAGCGCGATGATGGTCCACAGCAGTCGGTGCCCGGCGTTGGTCACGCCGGCCGCCGACGAGGCAGCAGCCGGACGTCGATCCGGGCGGGGCGGGGCGCGGTGAGCTGGCGCAACTCCTGGTGCACCGCGAACTCGATCTCCGCTCGGGCCGCCGGGTCGCCGGTCGCGCGCACCCGGGGGCGCCACTGGCCGCCGCGCCGTCGGACCCGGACCCGGGCGCGGCGGACGCCCGGCACCGCGCTGGCGGCGTCAGCGAGGCGCCGTTCCACACAGCGCCGGTGCAGGTACCAGCCGTCACGCTCGTCGGCGCGCAGGCGCACCGGCGTCCAGCGGCGCAGCTGGGCGACGAGGATGGCCAGGCCCAGCAGGAGAGCCCCGCCGGCCACGGCCCGGACGGTGGGGTCGCGCCAGCGGGTGCCGTTCAGCGCGTCGAGCCAGCCGCTGGTGTCGAGCGGCGTCGGTCGGTGCAGGGCGAGCAGCAACGCCTGGACGGCCGCGGCTGCGCCGCCGAGAAGCAGGGCGGTGGCCAGCAGCAACGAGGCGACCCGGTTGGCGGTGCGCATCTCAGCGGTCCTCCGGTGTGGCGGTGCCGGCGCCGGAGGAGTCGACGCCGGGGACGAGCAGGTCGTCCACGGTGACGGTCACCACCGCCACGCTGAGCCCGGTCTGGGCGGCCACCCGGTCGGTGACCACCGCCCGGACCGTGTCGGCGATCGTCGGCACGCTGTGCCCGTACCAGGTGATCAGGTGCAGGTCGAGTGCGACGGACCGCTCGTCCAGGCGGACCGCCGCCGGGCGGACGACGGACACGCCCGGCACGAGGCTGGCCGCCTGCACCACGATCCGCGCGACGTCCGCAGTGTCGCCCGGGCGGCGCTCCTGACCGGTCGTCCCGGCGGCCAGTCCGGTGCCGGGGTTCGTCCCCGCGGACGGGCGGGTGGTCATCGCCGCCGCCGAGCGTCGGCGCGGCGGTCGCCGAGACCGGTCACCGCGAGGTCGCCGTCGAGCACCCGGACGACCAGCCAGCCGAGCACGCCGGCGAGCACGGCGAGGGCGGCCACGCCGACGCCGGCGAGCGCCCAGACCGCCACGGCGAGGAACCCGGCGAGGAAGCCGAACTGCTGTCGCGACATGGTCACCTCCGGGCCGGTCCGGTACCGGCGGTCGCTGGATACACCCGGCGGCCATCCCTGGAACGTCGGCGCTGCTGTGATCCCGGTCACACCGGAAGTCGGTGGTCCATGATCGACCACCTAGACTCGGCCCGGCTCGACCGACCGGCGGATGGATCAGGCAGATGACGAGCACCGGGAGCAACGACCGCGGCTGGCTGCGGGCGATGCCCGCAGAGGCGGGGCGCGACGCGCTGCTCAGCCGCGCCGGTCACCGGGTCCTGGCGGCACGCCGGCTCAGTGACCTCGTCCAGGGCCGCCCACCGGGTGTCACCGGCAGCCAGTGGACCTCGGCGAGCCGCGCCAGCTTCGACTTCGTGGTCTACGCCGCCGACACCGGCCACCCGGTCGTCGCCGTGGAGATCGGCCCGGTGCCGTCCGCCGGCTCGGCGGAGCAGCGGTTGGAGCGACTCAAGGACGCGGTGAGCGCGGCCGTCGACCTGTCCGTGCTGCGGATCGGTTCGCCGACGCTGAGCGCCGCCGAGCACGGCCGCCGCCTGGTCGAGTACGTGATCGACGCGCGCGCCTACGCCGCGGGCGGGCCCACCGCCACCGGAACCGAACCGGCGCCGGTGGGCTTCCGGGACATCCTGGGTCGGCTGCCGAACGGGCGTACCGGGGCGGTCAACGACCTCGGCGCGCTGACCCGCGCGGCGGCGGTCGAGGCGTACGTGGCCGGGCAGGTGGCCGACCCGATCGTGCGAGGGCTGCACGTCCGCTGGGTGGACGGGCCGGCACAGGGGTGGAGTTGGGTGCAGGTCCGCCCCGACGCGTGCCTCATCGAGCAGGTCTCGGTGACCGAACACCGGTTCTCCTGCGGCATCGACGCGGCCCGGCTGGCCGAGGACCTCGCCGCCGTCGCCGTGGGGGAACGACTGCGGGACGACTCCGTCGCCGACCTGCCGTCGCGCGCCGAGTGGACCGCGCAGATCGCCGCGCTGAGCCAGCGCCGCCACGAACTGGTCGGCGGCTTCGCCTTCGACCACCTCTGCGCCGACTGACCAGCGCCCGTTTCACCTGCTGATCCCTGCTCCGCGCCGGCTCCGTGTCGGGTCGGGGCAATTTCCTGTGCGTCTGTTGAACCTTCCCGGCCGCCGCCCCGTACTCCTGCGCGAATGAACAGGATCTCCCCATCCGCGTCCACCGGGCGCGGGAGACGGTGCGGAAAGGGCATCGTCGGCCATCGACGCATTACCGGGTAGGTCACGGTGGGTCGCCACCGCGGCGTGCCAACTCACATCCGTCGGTCCGCCGAGGGCAGAAATCCACTACCGGATCGAGAAGGAGAGCAATTCGATGCGCAGGTCCACTCGGGCGCGCCGGCCTTCCGGCAACGCGCGGAGCAAGCGTCTGCTGGCAGTTGTCGGCACGCTTGCGGTCTTCGGCGGAGTTGTCGCCGTGACTCAGATTTCGTCGGCCCAGGACCGGCGGACAAATAAGCCACGTCCGGCTTCCGGGCAGTGCGTGGAGCCGAGCCCGGGCGCGACCGCGCCGACTGGCGGCGGCTCGACCAGCCGGACCTGGCAGAACGGTCGGTGGGTGCGTAATCACTGGGGTGACGGACAGCAGTCGGTCCCCGAGTGCGAGGACGGCAAGGACGGCACCGTGGGCACCGGCACGGCCATCGCCTGTCCGGACGTGGCGGCCAAACTGCCGCAGGTGCCGAACCGGGCGCGGGCCGAGGTGGACCGTAACCTCGCCCAGTTGCAGACCCAGATCGCCGAGGCGGACCGCCGACTCGCCGCCGAGGGCAACAAGGGTGAGGCGTTCATCCGCAACGCGATCCTCCAGCCGTTGGCCGGCAAGCGCCGCGCCGTGCTGGACCGGATCACGACCGCCATCGACCGGGCCGGACCCCGGCCGCAGGGCCTCGCGCAGCTCGCCGAGTGTCAGGTGCAGCCCACCGGCGGCACGGGCGGCAACAACGGTGGCGGCACCACGCCCACCACCACGCCCACCACCACGCCCACCACCACGCCCGGTGGCGGCAACAACGGCGGTGGCGCCGAGCCCGGCGCCGGGCTCGGCGTGCTCGCCAACGACTGCGACGAGAGCCGGCTCCAGCCGCACGACGGTTTCCAGAGGGGCGACCGCTGCGTGAGCACCGAATTCGGTGAGGTCGGGGCGGCGGCCAACAACCCGTCGCTGCTGATCACCCAGTTCCCCGAGCAGGTCGGCCAGAACCAGCCCTTCACCCTGCGGGTCAGCACCCGCAACCTGGTCCGGGACCGCTTCCTGGCCGCCGGCCAGGGTGGCTACTACGTGGAGAGCTCGCTCCTCAACGACCAGGGCCTGGTCCGAGGTCACTTCCACACCGCCTGCCGGATGCTGGACAGCGTGACCGCTCCGCCGGAGCCGCAGGAGGTGCCCGCGTTCTTCGTCGCGACCGAGGACGGTCGCGGCGGCGCCCAGCCCGACGAGGTGACGATCCAGATTCCGGGCCTGCCGGAGTCCGGTACCGCCCAGTGCTCCGTCTGGGCCGGTGACGGCTCGCACCGCCTGCCGATGATGGAGCGGGCCAACCAGACCCCCGCCTTCGACTCGGTGCGCATCGACGTCAACTGAGCTGACGTACGACGGCGGCCGGCCACCCGGCCCACCAGCAGCTGATTGCCCGCAGCGGTGCGCTGCACCGCCGCTGCGGCACCGGCGATGTCGGGCAGCGACTGCAGCGCGGCGTCGATCTCACC
>NZ_JBEXGE010000033.1:0-80128 GCF_040607155.1 Micromonospora sp. NPDC005324
CCCGCGTTGCAGACCCCCCCAAAACCCACCCCCCCCCCCCCCGCCCCACCGGAGTTGGCCCGCCCCGCCCCCGCCGCCCGGTTGGGGGGCGGCGCCGGTGGGTCTGGTCGATCAGAAGAAACGGCGGCGCTTGGCCTTCTGCGGACGCATCAGGTCCGCACCCTTTGTCAGCAACCGGGTCGCCCCGGAGGGACCACGACGGGCCTCCAGGGTGTGGCTGAGCCGGCGGGCGCCGGCCGCGGCCAGCGGCACCGCGATCGCCATCACCGCCCACTGGGCAATGCGCTTCTGGATCATGTGGGTTCACCTCCGTCAGTGGTTTCTGACGTCTCTGATACCCAGAGTGACGTGCGGGTAAGCGCGTCGGCTCAGATAACCGGGGCGACCGGGTTGGGCAGCGCACCGCCGAAGCGTCGGTCCCGCTGGGCGTACAACTCGCACGCGTACCAGAGGTGGCGGCGGTCGAAGTCGGGCCAGAGCGTGTCCAGGAAGACCAACTCGGCGTACGCGGTCTGCCAGAGCAGGAAGTTGGAGATCCGCTCCTCCCCGGAGGGGCGCAGGAACAGGTCCACCTCCGGGATCTCCGGGTGGTAGAGGTACTTCGCCACGGTCTTCTCGGTGACCTTCGCCGGGTCCAGCCGGCCGGCCGCCACGTCCCGCGCGATCGCGGCGGCGGCGTCACCGATCTCGGCCTGCCCGCCGTAGTTCACGCAGAACTGCAGGGTCAGCGTCGAGTTGTCGCGGGACATCTCCTCAGCGGTCTGCAACTCGGAGATGACGCTCTTCCACAGCCGACCGGGCCGCCCCGACCACACCACCCGTACGCCGAGGTCGACCAGCTGGTCACGGCGGCGACGGATCACGTCCCGGTTGAACCCCATCAGGAACCGGACCTCGTCGGGCGAGCGTCGCCAGTTCTCGGTGGAGAACGCGTACGCCGACAGGTACGGGATGCCCATCTCGATGGCGCCCTCGATGGTGTCGAAGAGGCTGTGCTCCCCCGCCTCGTGCCCCTTGGTGCGGGGCAGCCCGCGATCCTTGGCCCAGCGACCGTTGCCGTCCATCACCACCGCCACGTGCTTCGGCACCGCCTCGGTGGGCAGCGCCGGGGGGCGGGCCCCGGACGGGTGTGGCACCGGCGGCGTCGGCTCGCGCCGGCCGGCCTTCTTCGATCGGATCACTCGGTCACTCCCTGTTCGCGCCGTCCGCCCCGGCCTCGACGTCGCCGCGTGGCCGGAGCACCACGGCCCCGGTGCCCTCCGGCGGCGGGGCCGTGCCGGCCGCCGAGGAACCCCGGTCGACCAGCGGCAGCGAGCGTAGCGCGCGCTCCAGGTGCCACTGCAGGTGAGCCGCGACCAGCCCACTGCACTCCCGACGTACGGCGGCGTCGGTGGCGTCGGCGATCACCCAGTCGCCGGTGGTCAGCGCGGACATCAGATCGATGGTGGCCGGTGCGGGATGAGCCGCACCGGGTGGCCGACAATCCGGACAGACCGCGCCACCGGCCGGTACCGAGAACGCCCGGTGCCGCCCGGGTGTGCCGCAGACCGCGCAGGCGACCAGCGCCGGCGCCCAGCCGGCCAGGGACATCCCACGCAGCAGGTACGCGTCGAGCACCAGGGTGGTGGCGTGCTCGCCCCGGGACAGCGCCTTCAGCGCGCCGATGGTGAGCTGGAACAGCCGCAGCGACGGCTCCCGTTCCACCGGGGTCAGCCGCTCGGCGGTCTCGGCGATCGCGCTGGCCGCCGTGTAGCGCGGATAGTCGCCCAGGAACCGTTTGCCGTACAGCTCGATGCCCTCGACCTGGCTCACTGTGTGCAGGGAGCTGCCGTGGTTGCCCTTCGGGTCACCGGCGAGTTGGAGGTCGACGTGGCCGAACGGCTCCAGCCGGGCACCGAACTTGCTGGTGGTGCGGCGGATCCCTCGCGCCACCGCGCGCAGCCGGCCGTGCCGGCGGGTGAGCAGGGTGATGATCCGATCGGACTCGCCGAGCTTCTGCACACGCAGCACCACCGCGTCGTCGCGGTAGAGCTGTCGGCGATACCCGGCCATCGGGCCATTCTCCCTCGGGGTGTGAAATCAGGGTTGGTTCGGGGTGCAAGCGCGGATGAACCCCGATGCGGCCGACTCGTGCTCGGTCGTAGCGTGCTGGTCATGGCACTACAGCTGACCACCACCCCCCGCCGTCGTCGCGTCGCCGCTCCGGTCGCGCTAGGGCTCGCCACCACCCTCATCGTGCTCGCGGGGTGCGACAACCTGTCGTTCCGTCGGCTCGACTACGACAACACCGAGGCGGTCCGGATCACCACGGTCCGGCTCTCCGGAGGCTCGGGCGACGTGGTGATCCGCGGCACCGGCCCGGCGTCCGAGGTGCGGATCAAGCGGGTGGTGCGCTACCAGGGCGGCGAACCGGACAACGCCCGCTACGAGATCAAGGGCAGCGAGCTGGTGCTGGACACCGACTGCGGCTCGCGGTGCAGCATCTCCTACGAGGTGACGGTGCCCGAGGGCGTGGCGGTGCAGGGCGAGACCAGCTCCGGCAACGTCGAGCTGAGCCGGGTCGGCACCGTGGAGCTGCAGGTGAGCTCGGGCGACGTGCGGATCTCCGGCGCGTCCGGCGCGGTCGGGGTGGAAGCCCGCTCCGGCAACATCGAGGTGAGCGAGGCCGCCGCGGCGGTACGGCTGCGCGCCTCGTCCGGAGACATCACCGCACGCCGGCTGGGCGGCGCGGTCGACGCCGAGGCCAGCTCCGGCAATGTCAACGTGGAGCTGGACAAACCCGCCTCGGCCCGGGTCCACGCCTCCAGCGGTGACGTCACGCTGGTGGTGCCGCAGGGCAGCTACCGGGTCCGGTCCAACGCCGACTCCGGCGACGAGACCGTCACCGTCGCCGACAACCCGGCGGCGTCCCTGGTGCTCGACGGTTCGGCCGACAGCGGCAACCTCACGATCAGCGCGCGTTGACCTGAACCGCACGTGAACATCCAGCCGCCCGACCGAAGGCGATCGTGCCGCCGGTCGGGCACCACGACGAGGTGGGTCAGAAGCCCAGCTTGCGCAGTTGCCTCGGGTCGCGCTGCCAATCCTTCGCGACCCGCACGTGCAGGTCGAGGTAGACCCGACCGCCGAGCAGCTCCTCGATCTGCTTGCGGGCGTTGGTGCCGACCTCCTTGAGCCGACTCGCCTTGTGGCCGAGCACGATGGCCTTCTGGCTGGGCCGCTCCACGTACAGGTCGGCGTAGATCTTCATGACCTGACCCTCGGGGATCATCTCCTCCACCACCACGGCGATGGAGTGCGGCAGCTCGTCGCGGACCCCCTCCAGGGCTGCCTCCCGGATCAGCTCGGCGACCAGCACCTGCTCGGGATCGTCGGTGAGCATGTCGTCCGGGTAGAGCTGCGGCGACGGCGGCAGATATTTGGTCATCACCTCGACGAGGGTGTCCACCTGGTGCCCGGACACCGCGCTCACCGGCACGATCTCGGCGAACTCCCCCATCTTGCTGACCGCCAGCAGCTGCTCCGCCAGGCGACGCTTGTCCACCAGGTCGGTCTTGGTGACCACCGCCAGCACTGTCGCCTTCAACTCGGCCAGCTCGCCGGTGATGAACCGGTCACCGCGCCCGACCGGCTCGTCCGCCGGGATGCACAGGCCGATCACGTCGACCTCGGTCCAGGTGGACCGGACCAGGTCGTTGAGACGCTCGCCGAGCAGCGTACGGGGGCGGTGCAGGCCCGGCGTGTCGACGAGGACCAGCTGCGACTCCGGTCGGTGCAGCACCGCCCGGATGACGTGCCGGGTGGTCTGCGGCTTGTTCGAGGTGATGGCGATCTTGGTGCCGACGATGGCGTTGGTCAGCGTCGACTTGCCGGCGTTGGGACGACCGACGAAGCAGCCGAACCCGGCCCGGTACGGACGCGCCTCCGGATCCTGCACCGGGCTCACTGGGTCACCGTGCCGAGGACCGTGCCGTCCGGAGCGGCCACGTGGACCGGCGCGTCCGCCGCGAGGTCCCGTACCGCCGCGTGCCCGGCGCCGTCCAGCGTCGACGCCTCGGTCACCACCACCGCGGCCTCCAGCCGACTCGCCCCGGCCGCCACTGCCGAGGCGACCGCCAACTGCAACGCGGTGAGCGTCAGCGACGGCAGCGCGACACTGGCCGCCGCGTACGTCCGGCCGTCCTGGTCGCGGACCGCGGCGCCCTCCACGGCGCCGACCCGCGCGCGGGCTCCCCGGGCCAGGACGACGAGCTTGCCGTCCTCGGCGCTCAGTGCGCCCGACGCGGTGGGGGTGGGCCGGGCGGCAGGCGCGGCGGGTGTGTCAGGCATCGGCGGGTTGCCTCTCGTCGTCTCGATAGTTGTCCGTGTCGTCCCCGGGGCCGGCGTGCTCGCCGCGCCCCGCGGTGTCCTGCTCATCGCCCGGCTCCACCCGACTGACCAGGACGGTGTCGATCCGGTTGCGCCGGCCGGTGGTGCCCTCGGCGACCAGGCGGAGACCGGCGACCTCGGCCTCGGCACCCGGGATCGGCACCCGCCCGAGCGACTGGGCGAGCAGACCGCCGACCGTCTCCACCTCATCGGTGGGCAGGTCGGTGTCGAACATCTCGCCGAGATTCTCCACCGGCAGGCGGGCGGTCACCCGCACCGAGGAGTCCGCCAGACGTTCGACGGGCGGGCGCTCGACATCGTACTCGTCGGTGATCTCACCGACGATCTCCTCGAGGATGTCCTCGATGGTGACCAGACCGCCGGTGCCGCCGTACTCGTCGACCACGATGACCAGGTGATTGCGGGCTGCCTGCATCTCGGACAGCAGGTCGTCGACCGGCTTGGACTCCGGTACGAAGGTCGCCGGGCGCATCAACTCGGCCACCGGCAACTGCTCGGCCCCCGGGTCCCCGCCACGGGAGCGCCGGATCAGGTCCTTGAGGTAGAGCACCCCCAGCACGTCGTCGACGCTCTCGCCGATCACCGGGATGCGGGAGAAGCCGGAGCGCAGGAAGAGCACCAGCGCCTGCTCGAGCGTCTTGCCCTCCTCGATCCACACCATCTCCGTACGCGGCACCATCACCTCACGGGCGATGGTGTCGCCGAGCGCGAAGACGGAGTGGATCATCTGGCGCTCGCCGTGCTCGACAACGCCGCGCTGCTCGGCCAGGTCGACCAGCTCCCGCAACTCCACCTGGGTGGCGAACGGACCTTCCCGGAAACCGCGCCCCGGGGTGACCGCGTTGCCGATCAGGATCAGCAGCGACGCGAGCGGGTTGAGCGCCCGGCCCAGCCAGCGGACCAGCGGCGCCACCGCACGACCCACGGCGTAGGCGTGCTGCCGGCCGATGGTGCGCGGGGCGACGCCCACCACCACGAAGCTGACCACTGTCATCGCGCCGGCGGTCACCAGTGCGGCCCGCCAGCCGGCGCCGAAGCTGTCCACCGCCACGAGCGCCACCAGCGTGGTGGCGGTCAGCTCGGCGAGCAGCCGCAACAGCAGGAGCAGGTTGAGGTGCCGGACGACGTCGCCGGCGACGACCTGGAGGGTACGGGCGCCGCGCACGCCGTCGCGGGCCAGCTCGGCGGCTCGGGCCGGTGAGACCGCGGCGAGGGCCGCCTCGGTCATCGCGATCAGGCCGGCCAGCACCACCAGACCGGCCGCGAAGACGATCAGCTGAAAGTCGGGAAGGCCGGCGGTGGCGCCGGCCGCCAGTAACGGAGGAGTGGACATCACTGGGTGCGGGTCGACCGCCAGCTCGCCAGCAGCCGAGCCTGGAGTGCGAACATCTCCCGCTCCTCCTCCGGCTCGGCGTGGTCGTAGCCGAGCAGGTGCAGCACCCCGTGCACGGTGAGCAGGTGCAGCTCGTCGGCCGGCGCGTGCCCGGCGGTCGCGGCCTGCTTGGCCGCCACCTCCGGGCAGAGCACGATGTCGCCGAGCAGGGCGGGCTCGCCGCCGGCCGGTGCGGACTCACCCGGGCCGTGGTCGACGCTGCCCTCGTCCATGGGGAAGGCGAGCACGTCGGTCGGGCCGTCGCCACCCATCCAGCGGTGGTTCAGCTCGGTCATGTAGTCGATGTCGACCAGCAGCACTGACAGCTCGGCGAGGGGGTTGACCCCCATCTCGTCGAGGGCGTGCCGGGCGACGGCGAGCACGGCGTCGGTGTCGACGTCGACACCGGACTCGTTGGCGATCTCGATGGACAACTGCTTTCCTCTGCTTTAGCGGCGGCGGCCGGCCCGGCCGCCCTGGGCGGGTCGCCCAGGCACGGCGTGAACGCCCTGCGCCTGCTGGTTCTCCCGCTCGGCGTCCCAGCGGGCGTACGCGTCGACGATCTCCCCGACCAGCTGGTGGCGGACCACGTCGGAGCTGGACAACTGGGAGAAGTGCACGTCATCGACGTTTTCCAGGATCTCCCGAACCACCCGCAGGCCGCTGCTCGTCCCGCCGGGAAGGTCCACCTGGGTGATGTCACCGGTCACGACGATCTTGGAGTTGAAGCCGAGTCGGGTGAGGAACATCTTCATCTGCTCGGGCGTCGTGTTCTGCGCCTCGTCCAGGATGATGAACGCGTCAGAGAGCGTACGGCCCCGCATGTACGCCAGCGGGGCGACCTCGATCGTCCCCTGGGCCATCAGCTTGGGGATCGTCTCCGGGTCGAGCATCTCGTGCAGCGCGTCATAGAGAGGGCGCAGGTACGGGTCGATCTTCTCGTTGAGCGTGCCGGGCAGGAAGCCCAGTCGCTCGCCGGCCTCGACCGCCGGCCGGGTGAGAATGATCCGGTTGACCTGTTTGGCCTGCAACGCCTGGACGGCCTTCGCCATCGCCAGGTAGGTCTTTCCGGTGCCGGCCGGGCCGATGCCGAAGACGATGGTGTGGGTGTCGATCGCGTCGACGTATTTCTTCTGCCCGAGCGTCTTGGGGCGGATGGTGCGCCCGCGCCGGGAGAGGATGTTGAGTGTCAGGACCTCGGCGGGCCGCTCGGCGCTGCCCTGCTCGAGCATGCCGACGGTACGCCGGACGGCGTCACTGGTCAGGGTCTCGCCTTTCTCGATGAGTTCGAGGAGTTCGCTGAAGACCCGCTCGGCGAGGGCGTTGTCCGCGGGGTCACCGGTGATGGTGATCTCGTTGCCGCGGACGTGCACGTCACTGGTGACCGAGCGTTCGACGAGTCTGAGGATCTCGTCGCCTGCGCCGAGCAGATTGACCATGATCTTCGGGTCGGGCACGGTGATCCTGGTCTGCACCCGGGGCGGGCCGGGAGGTGGGGTGCCGGTCATAGGTTGGGCCGAAGGGCCCTGCGCCACCTGCTCTCGATCTCGGCGCCGGCCTGGTGGCCTGGCGTGCGGACGTTACACCCATCGTATCGGTTCAACGCCTGCCGCATCGCGCCCATTTCCGCTGGCCGCGATCAACTCCCGGCCCGGAAGTCGTACCGGTCGAAGGTCTCCTGATGGCGGGTGAACCGGTACGTCGCCCAGTGCATCCGGACCACCGCGCCGGCCTCGTCCCGGGTCAGCCGCAGCAGCTCACCGACCTCCCGACCGGAGACCACCCGGAACACGTCCGGCTGGTCCGGCAGCGGGGTGAAGATCGCCGGCGGACGTCCGGCCGGGTCACCGACCCCGCGCGCCCGCAGGGTGCCGTCGTGCCAGGAGAAGACGTACTCGGAGCCCTCACCCCACCAGCGGCCGAGCGCACCCCGCAGGGCCGCCGGCGCGGGCGCGCCGGCTCGCCAGGGCTCGATCTCTGCCGGATCGTGCTCGACCGCCGCGGCGAGCAGCCGGTGCGGCAGATCGAACACTTCGGTCGCCGTACCGGACGAGCCGAGCACCGCGGCACCCATCGCGCCTGCAGTGCCCTCACCGCCGCGGCGGCCGTACACCCCGGCGAGGAAGCCGGGCATCGCCCCGTCGTGCCCCACGTGCATCACCCGCTCCCCCTGCGGGATCAGGATCAGCCCAAGCCCGAAGCCCGCCCCCCAGAGCGTCTCGTCGGTGGTGGTCAGCGGCCAACGCATCTCGTCCAGCGTGGCCGGGGCGAGGACAGCGCCGGCCGGGTCCAGCGCCGCCGGGTCGGCCAGGAACGCCGCCCACCTGGCCATGTCGGTCGCGGTGCTCCAGAGCTGGGCGGCTGGGCCGACAGCGCCGAAGTCGGTCGGCGGTTCCGGGTACGCCTCGTCGGAGTACGCGTCGACCAGGAACCCGGTGGCCGCCGACGACCGTGGGGTCACAGTGGTGTCGGTCAGCCCCAGCGGCGTCAGGATCCGCTCGGTGAGCGCCTGCGCCCAACTCCCGCCCCGCAGCCGGGCGACGAGTTGCCCGAGTACGGCAACGCCCAGGTTGGAGTAGTGGAACCGCCGGCCGGTCGGCAGCACCCGCTCGGCCCGGTCCAACTCGGCGACCAGTTGGTCGTCGTCCGGTGCGCGCAGGCTGTCCCACACATCGCCGAACGGCTCGCGTTGCAGGCCACCGGTGTGCGACAGCAACCGGCGTACGGTCAGCTCGCCGTGCGCCGGAAGGTCCAGGTGCCGGCCCACCGGGTCGTCCAGGTCCAGCAAACCGTCGTCGCGGCACTGGAGGACCAGCACCGCGGTGAACGTCTTGGTGACCGAGCCGATCCGGAACTGGGTGCCCGGCCCCAGCGGGCTGTCGGTGCCGGTCTCGCCGACGGTGCGGCTCCAGAGCGGTCGGTCGGCCCGGTGCAGCGCCGCCGACACCGCCGGCACCCGGGCCTCGGCCTGCACCCGCCGGACCAACCGGTCCAGGTGGTCGTGCCCGCTGATGTTCGGCCCGCTCACGCCAGGTTCCGGGCGAGCATCGGGCCGAGCGGCGCACCACCGAGCAGGTGCGCGTGCGCGTGGAACACCTCCTGCCCGCCGTACGCGCCGGTGTTGAACATCAGCCGGAAACCGTCGCCGAGCAGGCCCTCGTCCTCGGCCACGGCGGCGGACGTCGCCAGCACGTCGGCGGCCAGCGCCGGGTCGCCCTGGGCCAGCGTGGCGACGTCGGCGTAGTGCTCCTTCGGAATGACCAGGACGTGCACCGGCGCCTTCGGGTCGATGTCGCGGAAGGCGAGTGTGGTGTCGGTCTCCCGGACCACGGTGGCCGGGATCTCCCCGGCGACGATGCGGCAGAACAGGCAGTCGGATCCCATCGGGGCAGTGTAAGGACCAACGGGCCGGGGTCGCGCCGGCGCCGCACGCGCCGACGGCCCGTTCGCAGGGACGGTACGGCTGAGGCAGGATGGCCGGCATGACGGATCGGGCGGTACTCGTGACCGGGGCCTCGCGCGGGATCGGCCGCGCGGTGGCGAAGGCGTTCGCAGCCGGCGGCGACCGGGTGGCCATCCACCACCGCGACTCCGCCGACGCGGCCGAGGAAGTGCGCGCGCAGCTGCCGGGCACCGGGCACGTGGTGGTCCGCGCCGACCTCACCGATCCGGACGCGGTCCGGGTCATGGTCGACCGGGCCGCCGAACAGCTCGGCGGGCTGGACGTGCTGGTCAACAACGCCGGGACGTACGGCGACCGCGACGACCCGCACCCGATCTTCGGCGCCTCGTACGAGGAGTGGCAGCAGCGCTGGCGGCAGGTGCTGGAGACCAACCTGACCGGCGCCGGCAACGTCATCTGGTGCGCCGCCCAGCACATGCGCGAACGCGGCGGGCGGATCGTCAACGTCTCGTCCCGTGGCGCGTTCCGCGGTGAGCCGCACCAGCCGGCGTACGGCGCCAGCAAGGCGGGGCTGAACGCGCTGGGTCAGTCCCTCGCGGTGGCGCTCGCGCCGTACGGCATCGCTGTCGCCACCGTCGCGCCGGGCTTCGTGGCGACCGACATGGTCACCGGGTACCTGCGCGGTGAGGAGGGCGCGGCAATCCGGGCGCAGAGCCCGTTCGACCGGGTGGGCCAACCGGAGGAGATCGCCGCCGCCGTGCACTGGCTGGCCTCGCCGCAGGCCGAGTGGGCCTCCGGCACGATCGTCGATCTCAACGGCGCCTCCTACCTGCGCAGCTGAGGTCGACATCGCAGGCATTCCACCCGCCCGGGGAGGTGGTTGACGGTTCGCGGGAGGGTAAGTCTCCTCGACATGGCCGACTCCGCGCTGCTGGACCTGACCGCCGACTACCGGGTGGCCGATGGCCACGACGACGACCCCGTCCTGCTCCGCCCCGACGGCACCCCCGTCGAGACCTGGCGCGAGGACTACCCGTACGACGAGCGACTGGACCGCGAGGAGTACGACCGCGACAAGCGGCTGCTCCAGATCGAGCTGCTGAAGCTCCAGGACTGGATCAAGGAGTCCGGCGAGCGCTTGGTGGTAATCTTCGAGGGCCGGGACGCCGCCGGCAAGGGCGGCACCATCAAACGCTTCATGGAGCACCTCAACCCGCGGGGCGCGTCGGTGGTGGCGCTCGCCAAGCCGGACGAGCGGGAAGCCGCCCAGTGGTACTTCCAGCGGTGGCTGGCGCACCTGCCGGCGGCCGGTGAGATCGTGCTGTTCGACCGTTCCTGGTACAACCGGGCCGGCGTGGAGCGGGTCATGGGCTTCTGCAGCCGCAAGGAGTACCTGGAGTTCCTGCGGCAGGCCCCGGAGCTGGAACGAATGCTGGTGCGTTCGGGCATCCGGCTGGTCAAGTTCTGGTTCTCCGTCTCCCAGAACGAGCAGCGCACCCGGTTCGCGATCCGCCAGGTCGACCCGGTCCGGCAGTGGAAGCTGTCCCCGATGGACATCGCCTCGCTCGACCGCTGGGACGAGTACACCGAGGCCAAGGAGGCAATGTTCTTCTGGACCGACACGGCCGACGCGCCGTGGACGGTGGTGAAGAGCAACGACAAGAAGCGGGCCCGCCTTGAGGCGATACGGCACGTGCTGCACCGCTTCGACTACACCGGCAAGGACCCCGAGGTGGTCGGCGCACCGGACCCGGAGATCATCGGGCCGGCGGGGCTGGATCTAGGGCCGGAGGAAGAGGTGGTGCCGGTGTTTCCCCGGCCCTAAATGGGCCCGAAGCCCACTGTCACCAGCGGCCGAGGCGGGCGGCGAGCACGCTGAGGGCCGCCACCCCGGCGGTGGAGGTGCGCAGCACGGCCGGCCCGAGGCGTACGGGTCGCCCGCCGGCCTCGGCGAAGGCGGTCAGCTCGGCCGGCGCGATGCCACCCTCCGGGCCGACCACCAGGACGATCTCGCCGGTGGCGGGCAACTCGGCTGTGGTGAGCCGGTCCTCGGCCTCCTCGTGCAGCACGAACCCGGCGGCGGCACCGGCGATCCGACGGGCCACCGTGGCGGTGGACTCGTCCGGCGCACCGGCCACCACCGGCAGCCACGGCCGGCGGGCCTGCTTGGCCGCCTCCCGGGCGGTGGCCACCCACTTCTCCCGGGCGCGTACGCCCCGGTCGCCGCGCCACTGGGTCACCGAGCGCGAGGCCGCCCAGGGCACGATCTCGTCGACCCCGACCTCGGTCATCGCCTGCACGGCCAGTTCGCCCCGGTCGCCCTTGGCGATGCCCTGCACTGTCACCAGCCGGGGTACTGGCGCGTCCGCGTACCCCCGGGAGGTGATGGTGACCTCCAGGCTGCCCCGGCCGACGGCCGTCACCACGGCGGCGGCCGTGCCACCCCGGCCATCGGCGAGCAGCAACTCCTCGCCGACGCGCAACCGCTGGACGGTGGCGGCGTGGTGCCCCTCCGGGCCGTCCACTGTCAGCGCGTCGCCGGTGGGCAGCGCCTCGACCAGGAACAGCGGTGCGGACACCTCAGGCGTGCCCGTTGAACGCATCGCGCATCCGGGAGAAGAAGCCGCCCTGCTTGGATAACTCGGCGACCTCCTCACCACGGGTCTTGGCGAAGTCGCGCAGCATCTTCTCCTGGTCCGGGTCGAGCTTGGTGGGCGTCCGCACGTCCAGGTGCACGTAGAGGTCGCCTCGGCCGGTGCCGCGCAGATGCGGCACGCCCCGGGCGCGCAGTCGCAGCGTGCTGGCCGGCTGGGTGCCGGCCTTGACGTCGACGGTCTCCTCGCTGTCCAGCGTCTTGATGGTCAGCCGGGTGCCCAGCGCCGCCGCCGTCATCGGCACTGTGACCCGGCAGTGCAGGTCGTCGCCCTTGCGGGAGTACACGTCGTGCGGGCGCTCGTGGATCTCCACGTAGAGGTCACCGGCGGTGCCGCCGCCGGGGCCCACCTCGCCCTGCTGGGCCAGCCGGATCCGCATGCCGTCCTCGACGCCGGCCGGGATCTTGACGGTCAGCGAGCGGCGGGTCCGCACCCGGCCGTCGCCGGCGCAGGTGGGGCAGGGGTGCGGGATGGTGGTGCCGTAGCCCTGGCACACGGTGCACGGCCGAGCGGAGACCACCTGGCCGAGGAAGGTGCGCTGCACCGACTGCACCTCGCCCCGACCGCCGCACGCCTCGCAGGTCGCCAGGTGCGTGCCGGCGGCCGTGCCGGCACCGGAGCAGGTGGTGCAGAGCACGGCGGTGTCGACGGTGATCGGGGCCTCGACGCCGAACGCCGTCTCGTGCAGGTCGAGTTCGAGCCGCAGGATCGCGTCGGCGCCCGGGCGGGTACGCGGGCGTGGGCCACGGGCGCCACCTCCGGCGCCACCGAAGAACGCGTCCATGATGTCCTGGAAACCGACGAACGGGCCGGCGCCTCCGGGGCCACCCGGGCCGCCGGCGCCGCCACCACCCGGGGCGAGCGGGTCGCCGCCGAGGTCGACGATCTGCCGCTTCCGGTCGTCCGAGAGGACCTCGTACGCGGCGTTGATGTCCTTGAACTTCTCCTGAGCCTCCGGGTCCGGGTTGACGTCCGGGTGGAACTGGCGCGCCAGCTTGCGGTAGGCGCGCTTGATCTCGTCATCGGAGGCTTCCCGGCTCACACCGAGAATGCCGTAGTAGTCCCTGGCCACTGCGTTCCGTGTCCTCATGTTCGTCTCGCGTTGCGCCGGTCGGCGGCCGCAGCCGGCCGCATCGGCCCTGACCAATCAGTTCTGGGCCAGCAACTCGCCCACGTAGCGTGCCACGGCGCGCACCGTGGCGATGTTGCCGGGGTAGTCCATCCGGGTGGGCCCCAGCACCCCCAGACCGCCCAGGATGGTGGTGCCCGGGCCGTACCCGGTGCTGACCACCGAGGCGGCGCGCAGGTTGTCGAACTCGTTCTCGTCGCCGATCAGCACCCGGGTCGTGCTCGGCTCGGTCTCACCGATGAGCTTGAGCAGCACGACCTCCTCCTCCAGAGCCTCGAGGATCGGCCGCAGGGAGCCCTGGAAGTCGAGCAGGCCGCCCCTGGTGAGGTTCGCGGTGCCGGCGAGCGCGATCCGCTCCTCGTGCCGCTCGACGAGCGTCTCCAGCAGGACTGTGGCGAGCGTGGTCATTGTCGGACGCAGCCCGGTCGGCGCTTCCTCGACCAGCGCCTGCACCAGCGGTGGCGTCTCGGACAGCCGAGCGTTGGCGAGCTTCTCGTTGATCAGGCGGCGCAGGTCGGTGACGTCGTCGGCGGGCACCGGCCCGGGCAACTCCACGAGTCGCTGCTCGACCCGCCCGGTGTCGGCGATCATGACGAGCATCAGCCGGGTGGTGGAGATCGGCACCAGCTCCAGGTGACGCACCGAGGAGCGGGCCAGGCTCGGGTACTGCACGACGGCGACCTGCCGGGTCAGCTGGGCGAGCAGTCGCACTGTGCGGTGCACCACGTCGTCGAGGTCGACCGCACCGACCAGGAAGCGCTCGATGGCCCGGCGCTCGGCCGGGCTGAGCGGCTTGACCCGAGACAACCTGTCGACGAAGAGGCGGTAGCCGCGGTCGGTGGGCACCCGGCCGGCACTGGTGTGCGGCTGCCGGATGTAGCCCTCCTCCTCCAGCACGGCCATGTCGTTGCGCACAGTGGCCGGGGAGACCCCGAGCTGGTGCCGCTCGACCAGCGCCTTGCTGCCGACCGGCTCCTGGGTGGAGACGTAGTCTTCGACGATGGCGCGGAGCACGGCGAGTTTCCGGTCGTCGAGACCCATCCTCCGCACCTCCTGTCGCACGTCGGCCGCCGGCGCTGTGGGCCGGCCGGGCCGTCCTGGCACTCGACTGTAACGAGTGCCAGTCTACGTCGGCGGACCCGCCGACGCGATGATCAACGGCCACCCGTCGGTGCGGCCCACGCCACCGGCGTTGAGCCGATCGGCCCGCACTGCCAGGCGGTGTCGCTCTGGTGCGGCGTTGCCACGGGCCCCTACCGTGACATCCATGACTGAACCTCCTCGCCCTCCCGGGTCGGGCGACCCCGGCAACTACCCGCCGGAGCCCACCTCCCCAGGCCCGTTCCCGTCCGCCGAGCCGCCCACCGCACCACTGTCCGGGGCGCCCGGCCCGGCCGGCTATCCCCCGGCCGGTGGCTATCCGCCGCCCACCGGTGACCAACCGCCGTCAGGCGGCTACCCTCCGGCAGGCAGCTACCCCCCGCCCGGGGGCTACCCCCCGCCCGGCGGCTACCCGGCCGGTGGGGCCTACGGCGGCCCCGGCGGCGGCTACGCCAACAACGAGGACAAGACCTGGGCGCTGGTCGCGCACTTCGGCGGCGCCCTCGGCGCGCTGGTCAGCTTCGGCCCGCTGGGCTTCGTCGCCCCGCTGATCGCCTACCTGGCCCGCGGCCAGCAGTCGCCGGCCGTCCGGGCGCACGCCCTCGCCGCCCTGAACTTCCAGATCCTCTGGTCGATCATCGCGTTCGTGCTGCTCTTCGTGAGCTGGTGCCTGCTCTTCCTGCCCAGCATCGCCGTCGTGGTGATCCAGATCCTGTTCGGGATCATCGCCGGCATGAAGGCCAACGAGGGCACCCCGTACCGCTACCCGATGACGGCCAACTTCATCAAGTGAACCGGGCCGGCCGCTCCCCCGGCCGGACCGGTTCACCGCTGCCCCTCCTCCGGGGCTGGGCCACTCAGGGCAGCAGGTCGCGGACGACCGCGTCGGCGAGCAGCCGCCCGCGCACTGTGAGCACCGCCCGGCCGGCGGCGTACTCGTCGGCGGCCAGCAGGCCGCCGGCGAGCGCCTGTTCGGCGCCGGCCCGGCCGGTGGCGTCGAGCACCGCCAGCGGGAGGCCGCTGGCCAGCCGCAGCCGGAGCATCACGTCCTCCATGTGGGCCTCGTCGACAGTGAGCACCTCCCGCGCCAGGCCGGGAGACGCGCCGGCGGCCAACCGCTGAGCGTACGCCGAGGGGTGCTTCACGTTCCACCAGCGCACCCCACCGACGTGGCTGTGCGCCCCCGGCCCCAGCCCCCACCAGTCCGCGCCGGTCCAGTAGAGCAGGTTGTGCCGGCAGCGGGCCTCCTCGGTGCGGGCCCAGTTGGAGACCTCGTACCAGGAGAGCCCGGCCGCGTCGAGCGCGGCCTCCGCGGCCAGGTAGCGGTCCGCGGCCACGTCGTCACTGGGGTACGCCAGCTCGCCGCGCCGCATCCGGGCGGCGAGCCGGGTGCCGTCCTCGACGATCAGGGCGTACGCGCTGACGTGGTCCACCCCGGCGGCCACGACCTGCTCCAGCGAGGCGGCGAAGTCCTCGGCCCGCTCCCCGGGGGTGCCGTAGATCAGGTCAAGGTTGACGTGCTCGAACCCGGCGTCACGCGCCTCCAGGGCGGCGGCGGTGGCCCGGCCGGCGCTGTGTTTGCGGTCGAGGATCGCCAGCACCCCCGGGGAGGCGGACTGCATGCCCAGCGAGATCCGGGTGTAGCCGGCGGCCCGCAGCAGCTTCAACGATTCCGGGGTGACCGACTCGGGGTTGGCCTCGGTGGTCACTTCGGCATCGGCGGCCAGCCCCCAGGTGCTGTCGATGCCGTCGAGGATGCGGGCCAGGTCGTCGGCGGGGAGCAGAGTGGGCGTGCCGCCGCCGACGAAGACGGTGTCGACCCGGGGCGGCGGGGTGTCGCCGAGCACCCGGGCGGCGAGCGTCAGCTCGGCCAGGACGGTGTCGGCGTACCCCTCGCGGCTGGCGCCGCCGCCCAGTTCGGAGGCGGTGTAGGTGTTGAAGTCGCAGTAACCGCAGCGGCTGGCGCAGAACGGGACGTGCACGTACACGCCGAAGCCACGCGCGCCGACCGCCGTGGTGGCGGTGGCGGGCAACGATCCGTCGACGGGGACGGTCTCACCATCTGGAAGGACGCCGGGCATGGCCACTAGTGTGCCCGGCATGACCTCTCCCGACGTCCTCGTGCGGGTCGCCACGGCCCGCGGGGTGACCACCCTCACCCTCGACAGCCCGCACAACCGCAACGCGCTCTCCACCGGCCTGATGACCCAACTGCTGGCCGGGCTGGCGGACGCGGTCGCCGACGAGGCGGTCCGAGTGATCGTGCTCGACCACACCGGCCCGGTCTTCTGCTCCGGCGCGGACCTGAAGGAGACCGCCGCGGCGTACGCCAGCGGCACGGTGCCGGCCGGAATGCTGGGTGACGTGCTCGCGGCGCTCTGGGAGTGCCCGAAGCCGGTGCTGGCGCGGGTCGGCGGTCCGGCGCGGGCCGGTGGGCTTGGCCTGATCGCCGCCGCCGACCTGGCGGTCTGCGCCGACGAGGCGACCTTCGCGTTCACCGAGGTACGCATCGGGGTGATCCCGGCGGTGATCTCGGCGACCGTGCTGCCCCGGCTGCACGCCCGCGCCGCCGCCGAGCTGTACCTGACCGGCGACACCTTCGACGGCCGCCGCGCCGCCGAGATCGGCCTGGTGACCGCCTCGGTCCCGGCGGACGGGCTGGACGACGCGGTACGGGGCTACTGCGACTCGCTGGTGCGCGGCGCGCCCGGGGCGCTGGCCGGCGCGAAGGAGCTGCTGCGCCGACCGGGTACCGCCGAGCTGCGCGCCGACCTGGCCCGGCTCTCCGCCGTCTCGACCGGCTACTTCCTGTCCGACGAGGGACGCGAGGGGGTGACGGCCTTCCGCGAGAAGCGATTGGCACGATGGGTGGCCGCGCTGGACGGCGGCTCCGCCGGTCAGGCCGGGTAGGCGTTGCTGTTCGTCGTCCTTTGCTCTGCTTCAACCAGCGCAACACTCGCCGTCCGGATAGCGGACAGATGGTGTTGCGTCCGCTGAAGCAGAGCAAAGGACACACGGGTCACCAGGCGGTCGCGCCGCCGTCGACCGGGTAGTTCGCCCCGGTGATGTACGACGCCCGATCGGAGGCGAGGAAGACCACCAGCTCGACGACCTCCTCGGGGCGCGCGAAGCGCTTGAGGAGCGTCTTGGCGGTGATGGCGTCCCGCGCCTCCTGGTTGTCACCGAGGTCGCGTTCGCTGGCCGGGGTGAGGGTGGGCCCGGGGCTGACCGCCACCGCCCGGATGCCGTGGGGCGCGCCTTCGAGGGCGAGCTGTCGCGTCATGCCGATGATGCCGGCGTTCGCGGCGGTGTGACCGACCATCGGCGGGACGTGGCCGCCGATCGAGCCGGCCATGGAGGCGGCGCTGATGATGACACCGCCACCGCGCCTGACCAGGTGCGGCCAGGCGAACTTCGACACGAAGTACGGAATGTCGAGTTCTCCGGTGATGGTGTAGCGCCAGTCCTCCACCGAGAAGTCGGGCATCGGGCCGAAGCGGAGCGCGGCTGCGTTGTTGTAGACCACGTCGAGCCCGCCGTAGGCGGCCGCGGCGTCGTCGACGAGCTTGCGTACCTGCTCGGGGTCGGTGAGGTCGACCGGTGCGATGCCGGTCATCTCGCCGCCGGCGCGACGGACGAGTTCGACGGTCTCGTCGTTACCGGCGACCTGGAGGTCGGCCCCGACGACACTGGCGCCCTCGCGGGCGAAGGTCAGCGCCGCGACGCGGCCCAGCCCACCGCCGGTGCCGGTGATCAGGACGACCTTGCCATCGAGCGTTCCCATGGAACTCCTCCTCGGTTGACGACCGACGCGCCCGGTATGGGTGGTAGGTCGGATTGATATGTCAACTGGGTCAAGTCCTTGACCGGTCAAACGCTTCCCGTTGTCGCTTACCCGGTGACGCTCACGACAGCCCCGCACCGGGGCCTGTGACAGATCGTTGCGGCAGGTGAGATCGCGACCGGAGCGGGAACGTCGCCAACCGGTACGCGACAGCGGAGCCGCCCCCGAACCGGTCGGAGTCGGCCAGGCTGGGCCCGAACCACTCGGACGACCCGCAGAGGGCCTGCGGGGACGTACGCTTGGCGAACTGTCGATCTGGGGGTGTGGGTGCGAACTCGGGCAACCGTGGCGGGTGGAGTGGTGCTCATCCTCGTCGCCGTGATCGCGATCTGGCTCGTCGTACGGCAGGTGGGCGACAACCTCAGGTTGCCGTTGGTGGCACGGAAGTGCACAGTGCAGGCCGACGGACGGGTCGCGCTGGACGCCGACCAGATGGCCAACGCCGCGACCATCGCCGCGATCGGCGCGAAGCGCGGAATGCCCGAGCGGGCCGTCGTGGTCGCGCTCGCCACCGCCTACCAGGAATCCGGGCTGCGCAACCTCGCCGACGGCGACCGCGACTCGATCGGCCTGTTCCAGCAGCGGCCGAGCCAGGGCTGGGGCACGCCGGCGCAGATTCGCGACCCGCGCTATGCGGCCAACCGGTTCTACGCGGCCCTGAAGAAGGTGCGCGGCTGGGAGAAGATGCGGGTCACCGATGCCGCCCAGCGGGTGCAGCGCTCGGCGTTCCCCGAGGCGTACCAGAAGTGGTCCGACGACTCCGAGGTGCTCAGCCGGGCCCTGCTCGGCGACGCCAGCGGCGCGGTCGCCTGCTCGGTGGGTCGTATCCCGGCGATGCACGGCGCGGCGGCGGCCGCGCAGCTGACCCGCAACCTGGTGCTCGACTGGGGGTTGAAGGGCACCGACCCGACCGACCCGACCGGCTTGGCGGTGACTCCGGGCGACCAGCGCGACGGCTGGCGCTACGCGCACTGGCTGGTCTCGCACGCCCAGGACCACGGGGTGAAGTGGGTCCGCTTCGGCGACCTGGAGTGGACCGCCCGCGACGGCTCGTGGGGCCGGGTGGACGGTCGGCAGAGCCCTGCCGGCCAGGTGGTCGCCGAGGTGTTCAACGAGGGTTGACCGACCCGGATCTCTTAACCGGCAGTCACCGCACAATCGGGCAATAATCGCCAAATCGCACTATTGATCACCCCGATCTCACCCTGTGCGTTTCTCTCACTGCGTGGGGTCCCACCGTGGCCCAATCCCGCACCACACCCTCCCCGACGTCGGGACAGCCGCGTTACGATCGGCGGCCTGTGCCAGAAAAGGTTTCACCTCATGGGGAGGGGTACGACGCGGTGTTCGATTACGGCGACCGGACCGGTTACGAACCGATCAGCGACACTGACCGCAAGGAGTTCCACGAGCAGGGCTTCCTCCTGCTGCGCAACGTCCTGACGGAGGACCACCGGGCGGCGCTGGAGGCGGCGGTCGACCGCGTCTACGCGGAGGAGCAGGCGAAGGGCACCACCAAGAAGGACGGGACCCTGCACCTGCTGGGCTTCCTGGAGCGCGACGAGCTCTTCGGTGAGCTGCTGACCCACCCGATCGCCTTCCCGTACATGTGGGGGCTGGCCGGCTGGAACATCTACACCCACCACAACCACCTGGACGTCACCCCGCCGGCCGCCGAGCCGGAGAAGCCGTACTGGGGTTGGCACCAGGACGGGTACCGGCAGAACTCCGACCCGGAGACGATGGACCCGAACCTGCCTCGGCCGATGTTCTCGCTGAAGGTCGCGTACGTGCTGTCGGACCTCTCCGAGACCGGCCGCGGCGCCACCAAGGTCATCCCGGGCAGCCACCTGAAGAACTCGCTGCCCCGGCCGGCGGACCTCACGGTCCAGAACCCCGACCCGGAGGGCACGGTGGAGATCACCGCCAACCCGGGCGACGCCTTCATCTTCGACCGCCGGCAGTGGCACTCGCGGTCGACGAACCTGTCGGCCATCACCCGCAAGATGCTCTTCGTCGGCTACACCTACCGGTGGATCCGTCCGCTGGACGAGCTGCACCCCGACGTGAACGGCGAGTGGTACCGCAACCGCACCCCGGTGCAGCGCCAGCTGATCGGTGAGGGCACCCACACCGCCAACTACTGGGGCATCAACTGGGACGGGTACGTCGACGACGAGATCCCGCTCCGCAAGGAGCTCATGGAGCGCGGTCAGCTCGACCGCAACATCCCCTGGCTCCGCTGATCCACTGCTCGTAGGACGGCCCCCTGCCAACGTTCAGCGATGGCGGGGGGCCGTTCCACTCGATCCTGGATCGAGCGGGATCTTGCCGATGGATGCCGGCCGCGTGGGGCGCGTCGGCCGGTCAGCTCCGGGAGGCGAGGCGTCGTCGGGCCTTCTCCCGGATGGGCTCCGGCAGGTCCTCGGCGTCGAGCAGCCGGGGCAGCAACTCCGGCTCCAGGCTGGTCGCCCGGAACACCTCGCCGATGGTCACACCGTGCGGGGGCCGGTCCACCACCTCGATCGGGTCGCCCGGGCCCACCTCCCCCTCACGCAGCACCCGCAGGTAGGCCCCGGGCAGCGCCCGGGCGGTGAACCGCTTGATCAGGTCCGGTACGCCCCAGAACCCGGCGAAGGTGGTGCAGGGTGTGCGCGGCTTGGTGACCTGGAGCAGGGCGGAGCCGACCTGCCACTGCTCGCCGATCACCGCACCGGTCACGTCGACCGCGTAGGTGGTCAGGTTCTCGCCGAAGCCGCCGGGCGGTATGGCGCGGCCCAGCTCGGCCACCCACCAGGCGGCGTCCTCCTCCGCGTAGACGTAGACCGCCTGGTCCGGGCCACCGTGATGGGCCCGCTCGCCGATGAAGTCGCCCGCCAGACCGCCGGTGAGCACCGACACCGGGCCGTCGACCGGCCGCTTGTCGATGCCGCTGCGACCGCTCGCGTCGCCGGCCCACCCAGCCTCGGTCATGATGCCCAGGTTCACCGCTGCCACCCTGCCCGTCATGACCGTCAGCCTAGTTGGCGGTCCACCGCCGGTCAGCCCTGCCGGCGGGGGTCAGCACCGGCGTCAGCCGTCGCGGGGCGGGTCAGCCCTTGACGGCGCCGGCCACCAGACCGGAGACCATCCGACGCTGCACCAGCAGGAAGAAGATGATGACCGGCAGGGTGAACAGGGTGGACGCGGCCATCACCGGCCCCCAGTTGGTGTCGTCCCGACCGAAGAAGAAGGTCATCGCCACCGGGAGCGTGTAACTGCCCTGGTCGTTGATGAACGTCAACGCGAAGATCAGCTCGTTCCACGCCGTGATGAAGGAGAAGATGCTGGTTGCCACCAGGCCGGGCGCGACCAGCGGGAAGAGCACCCGGCGGAAGATCTGGGCCCGGCTGGCCCCGTCGATCGCCGCCGCCTCCTCCAGCTCCTTGGGCACCGCGGCGACGAAGCCGCGCAGCATCCAGACCGCGAACGGCAGCGAGAAGCCGAGGTACGTGAGGATCAGGCTGGGCAGGGTGTTGTAGAGCCCGAGCCGCTGGATCATCAGGAACAGCGGGATGACCAACGCCTCCAGCGGGATCATCTGCACCACCAGCAGCATGATCAGGAAGCTGGTCCGCAGTCGGAACCGGAACCGGGCGACAGCGGTCGCGGCGAGCAACGCCACCAGGCCGCTGAGCACCACAGTGGAGACGGCGACCAGCGCGCTGTTGAGGAAGAAGTCGAGGAAGCTGACACCGGGGATCAGGTTGCCGGTCAGGATCTCCCGGTAGTGCGCCAACGTCGGGTGGGTCGGCACCGGCTGCGGGGTGGCCGAGAAGATCTCGTCGCTCGGCTTCAGCGAGGTGGAGATCATCCAGTAGACCGGGAACGCCGCGAAAAGCGCGACCAGCAGCCCGGCGCCGTTGAGGGCGATTTTCTTCACGACTCGTCCTCCTGCCTGAGCACCATCCGTACGTAGAAGCCGGTGACCACGAGCAGGATCAGCGTGAGGATCACCGCGATGGCCGCGCCGAGCCCGTACTTCGGCGGCGGTGAGAAGGCTTCGGCGTACGAGTAGATGGCGAGCATGAACGTCGGCCGGTCCTGGGTGCCGCCGGCCAGCACGAACTGCTGGGTGAAGACCTTGAAGTCCCAGATCGTGGAGAGCACGATCAGGATCCCGAAGACCGGGCGCAGCAACGGGAAAGTGATCTTCCAGAAGACCCGCCACGGGCTGGCACCGTCCACCCGGGCCGCCTCGTGCAGCTCACTCGGCACGCTCTTGAGACCGGCCAGCACACTCACCGCGATGAACGGGAACGAGTGCCAGACCACCACCAGGGTAAGGATGGCGAAGAAGAGCAGCGGCGAGTTGAACCAGCCGTAGCCGGTCCAGTCGCTGCGCCCGAACAGGCTGTTCGAGAGCCCGTCCGGCAACGCGTTGAACAGCCACGTGACGAGGCCGCTCGTGTCGTCGAAGATCCACTTCCAGACGATGGTGCCGGTCAGCGCCGGCGTGGCCCAGGCGAGCATCACGCAGCTGGCCACGAACGTCGCCATCTTGCGACCGAGCCGGTTGAGCAGCAGCCCCACCAGGGTGCCGAGCACCATGGTGAGCAGGACGTTTGCCGCTGCGAACAGCACCGTGTTGCGCAGCACTGTCAGGAAGAACGGGTCGGAGAGGATGTCGGCGTAGTTGCCGAGCCCCACCCACGGCCACTCCCGATCGCCGCGCAGTTGACGGACGCTGTTCAGCCGGTAGAAGGACATCACCACCACCTGGCCGAGCGGCCAGAGCAGCAGCACGCCGATGATCAGCAGGGCGGGCAGGAGCAGCAGGTAGGGCAGGCGGTCCACCCGGCGACGCCGCCGCGCGGGGGTCTCCCGCGCGGCGGCCACCTCCGGGCTCTTTGTCTGTGAGCTCACTTGCTGTTCAAAATGCCTTCCATCTCACCGGCCGCGTCGGCGGTAGCCTTCTCGACCGTCTTCTGACCCTTCATGACCGAGCTGTTCATCGCCTGGGTCACCGTCTTCGTCCGGCTGACCTCCACCCACTTCGGGGTGAGCGGCGTGAGCTTGGTGTTCTGCATGGTGGTGGCGAACGCCGCCATCACCTTGTCGTTCGCGTACGCGTCACCGGAGACCAGGTCCTGGTAGACGGGGAAGAAGCCGAGGCTGCTCGCGAAGCTCTGCGCGTTCTTCTTGTTCAGCAGCACGGTCAGGTAGTCCCAGGCCAGGTCCTGCCGCTCGCTGTCCTTCCAGATCGCCACGTCCGAGCCGCCCGCGAAACCGGGCGCCGCCTTGCCGTCCGGGCCGGGGATCGGGAACGTACCCCAGACCTTCTCGATCTCGGGGTTGTCCTTCTTGATGGCGCCCTGCTGCCAGCTACCGGCGAAGGCCATCGCGGCCTTACCGGTGGCGAACTGGGTACGCGCGTCGATCTCGTTCCAACCCGCCGCCGCCGGCGGGGCGACCTTGTGCACGGTCACCAGGTCGGTCCAGAACTTGACGGCCCGCTGCGCCTCGGGCGTGGTGTAGCCGGACTTCCAGGTGCCGCCCTGGTTGCTGGCGATCTCGCCGCCCGCGCCCCAGAGGAAGGAGTAGAAGGGCAGCTCGGAGTTGCCGGGCAGCGCGATGCCGTAGGTGCCCTTCTTCTTCGCCTGCACGGCCTTGGCCACCGTGACCAGGTCGTCCCAGGTCTTCGGGGGCTGCACGCCGGCCTCGGCGAACCAGTCGGTGCGGTAGTAGATCGCACGCACACCGGCGTACCAGGGCACGCCGTACTGCTTGCCGTCGAGCTGCGCGTTGCGCACCAGGTCGGGCAGCAGATCCTTGCCGTCGGCCCAGCCGCCCATCCGACCACTCACGTCGGCGAGCGCCTCCTGGGCGGCCCAACCCTGAGTCTCGGTGTTGCCCAGCTCGGTGATGTCCGGTCCCTCACCGCCGGCGAGCGCCGCCTGGAACTTCTTGGGCGCCTCCAGCCAGGGGATGTACTGCACGACCACGTCGGTGTCGGGGTGCTTCTGGCGGAACTCGGCCTCGACGCCGTCGAGGAAGGAGTTCTGCGCGTCCCCGCCCTCGCCCATCATCCAGACCGTGAGCTTGCTGTCGTCGGCCGCGTCGTCGCCGGAACCTCCACAGCCGGTCAGCACCATCGCGGCCGAGGCCACCATGGCGGTGACCGGGGCCAGCCGCTTCCACCTGTTCACGCCACTTCTCCCCTCGCGCCGCTTGGAACTAACCTTCTCCGCCGCACCCTAGTACGGAGAATTCCTTTACGACAGTGGGCGGGACTGGCCGAAGCGTGGCGACCGTACCGCAGTGGCCCGACGACCGGCACTCCAACATCCGGCCAAAGTCGGGCCTTTCAGCACGAAAGAGCGCCCGGCTCTCGGCCGGGCGCTCTTTCCAGTCGTGCTGTCCTAGCGGTGGTGCGGTGTCGCCAGAATGTTGCCGGGTCGTTATCGGGTGACGCTGCGGCGGCGACCCACACCGGCCACCAGCGCGACAGCGATCGCGGCCACCACTACCTGCACCAGCAGCTCGGCCCAGTCGATGCCGTTCGTCTCGGTCGCGATGCCGATGGCCCGCGCCAGCACGGTGCCCAGCAGCGCGGCGCCGACACCGATCAGCAGGTGCAGCCAGATCGGCATGTTCTGCCGGCCCGGGACGACCAGGCGGCCGAGCGCGCCGACGATGAGACCAACAACGATCGCAGTGATGATGCCCCACACGGTGAGCTCCACGGCCACCCTCCTTCAAAGAATGTCTGACACACGGTGCGTGTGCTTCCTGTCGTGACCGTTAATTGCCCGACCCACCTAAAATCCAAACCGACTTCGATCACCAAACGATCACGACTTGGCCAACAAGGACAGGTTCCACCGCGACATCACCACAACCGAGTCGATCACCGCGACCCAGCCCGCCGAAGACGCCCGACAGAGCCCCCGGAGACGTCGGGCGGAACGCCGATGGGCGCCCGACCTGTCGGTCGGGCGCCCATCGGAGGTGTCGCGGTGGTACGGGTTGGCGCTGTGGTGTTATCGGGTCACGCGGCGGCGGCCACCGACACCGGCCACCAGCGCGACAGCGATCGCGGCCACCACGACCTGCACCAGCAGCTCGCCCCAGTCGATACCGTTCGTCTCGGTCGCGATGCCGATGGCCCGCGCCAGGACGGTGCCCAGCAGGGCCGCGCCGATGCCGATGAGCATGTGCAGCCAGATCGGCATGTTCTGCCGGCCCGGGACGACCAGCCGGCCGAGCGCGCCGACGATGAGACCGACAACGATCGCAGTGATGATGCCCCACACGGTGAACTCCACGGTCGCCCTCCTTCAAAGAATGTCTGACACACGAGGTGTGTGCTTCCTGTCGTGACGGCTAAGTGCCCGACCCACCGAAATCCCAAACCGACTCACCTCAAAGGACAACGTCAGTTGTCAATGCTGTGGCGGTGCGTCGGTTCGCGCGTGAGTACGTCCACACAGGTAGGGGCCCATCTCGTCGACCCGCCGACCCCACGACAGCCACCGAAAAATTTTCCGCACCGGGTGGTCACACTCGCCGCGCACACCCGAGAAACGCGACGCGCCCGGGTGCGGATGGCACCCGGGCGCGTACGGCGGCGTCGACTACTTCTTGCCGGCGGCCTTGCCGTCACCGGAGTCGGAGGAGAGGGCGGCGATGAAGGCCTCCTGCGGCACCTCGACCCGGCCGACCATCTTCATCCGCTTCTTGCCTTCCTTCTGCTTCTCCAGCAGCTTGCGCTTACGGCTGATGTCGCCGCCGTAGCACTTGGCGAGCACGTCCTTGCGGATCGCCCGGATGGTTTCCCGGGCGATGACCCGGCTGCCGATGGCCGCCTGGATCGGCACCTCGAACTGCTGGCGCGGGATCAGGGTGCGCAGCTTGGCGGCGATGGTGACGCCGTAGTTGTACGCCTTGTCCTTGTGCACGATGGCGCTGAACGCGTCCACCGGCTCGCCGTGCAGGAGGATGTCCACCTTCACCAGCTCGGACGCCTGCTCGGCGGTGGGCTCGTAGTCGAGCGAGGCGTAGCCCTTGGTGCGGCTCTTCAACTGGTCGAAGAAGTCGTAGATGATCTCCGCGAGGGGCAGCGTGTAGCGCAGTTCCACCCGGTCGGCGGAGAGGTAGTCCATGCCGAGCAGGGTGCCGCGCCGGCCCTGGCAGAGCTCCATGACCGCGCCCACGTAGTCGTTCGGCGTCAGCACTGTGGCCCGGACCACCGGCTCGTACACCTCGGCGATCTTGCCGGTGGGGTACTCGCTCGGGTTGGTGACGACGATCTCCTCGCCATCGTCAGTGATCGCCCGGTAGACGACGTTGGGCGCGGTGGAGATCAGGTCGAGGTTGTACTCGCGCTCCAGCCGCTCCTGAATGATCTCCAGGTGGAGCAGGCCGAGGAAGCCGCAGCGGAAGCCGAAGCCGAGCGCGCCGGAGGTTTCCGGCTCGTAGTCCAGGGCGGCGTCGTTGAGCTTGAGCTTGTCCAGAGCCTCACGCAGGTTGGGGTAGTCGGACCCGTCGATCGGGTAGAGGCCGGAGTAGACCATCGGCTTCGGGTCCTTGTAACCACCCAGAGCCTCGGTCGCCGGCCGACTGTTGATGGTGACCGTGTCACCGACCCGGGACTGCCGGACGTCCTTCACACCCGTGATCAGGTAGCCGACCTCGCCGACGCCGAGCGCCTCGGCCTTGACCATCTCGGGTGAGATGACGCCGATCTCCAGCAGCTCGTGCACCGCCCCGGTGGACATCATCTTGATCCGGTCGCGGGCGCTGATCCGGCCGTCGATGACCCGGACGTACGTGACGACGCCGCGGTAGACGTCGTACACCGAATCGAAGATCATCGCCCGGGCGGGCGCCTCGGCGTCGCCGACAGGTGGGATGAACTGCCGGACGATCTCGTCGAGCAGGTACGGCACGCCCTCGCCGGTCTTGCCGGAGACCCGGATGCAGTCGGCGGGGTCGCCGCCGATAAGGTGGGCCAGCTCCTCGGCGTACTTCTCCGGCTGCGCGGCCGGCAGGTCGATCTTGTTGAGCACCGGGATGATGCGCAGGTCGTTCTCGAGAGCCAGGTAGAGGTTGGCCAGGGTCTGCGCCTCGATGCCCTGCGCGGCGTCGACCAGCAGCACGGCACCCTCGCAGGCGGCCAGCGACCGGGACACCTCGTAGGTGAAGTCCACGTGCCCCGGGGTGTCGATCATGTTGAGCACCGCCTGCTCACCGGCCCGCTCACCCTCGCGGATGGTCCACGGCATGCGGACGGCCTGGCTCTTGATGGTGATGCCGCGCTCGCGCTCGATGTCCATCCGGTCCAGGTACTGCGCGCGCATCTGCCGCGGGTCGACCACGCCGGTGAGCTGCAACATCCGGTCGGCCAGGGTCGACTTCCCGTGGTCGATGTGGGCGATGATGCCGAAGTTCCGGATGCGACCGGGGTCGGTGGCACCAGGGGCGTTCGCGCCGGGATCGAGCTTCGGTGGCACAGCGGTCCGTTCTGGTCGGCTGACGTGAACAGGCCGGCGCGCCGCCGACCCCCTCTATGTTCCCACGCCGCCGGGGTGCGCCCACTGCGCGGGCGATGGAACGGCCCGAGGACCCCTCACTCCATCGGCGGCTCGACGAAGAGCGCGGCCAGCCGGGGCAGCCGCCGACGTGCCTCGTCCTCGTCGTCGAAGTCCCAGAAGTCGTTGAGGTCCGGCGTCCGCACCGGGTCGCGGTCCGCCGGCAGTTCGGTAGCCGTGGCCTTGCGGTACGCGTCCCAGGGCACCGAGAGCATCGGCTCGGCGGAGAACTCCTCCCCGCTGAGCGACGCCGCCCGCACCTGGGGCAGTTCGGCCAGCGAGTCCGGTTCGGCGACCGCGCGGGCGAAGACGGCCCGACCCTGGGTCATCAGCCAGCCCCGGAAGTGTTCGAAGCCGTCGGCCGAGGCACCACCGTTGATCAGGTACGCCGCGCCCCACAGATCCGCCTTGTGCGAGGCGGCCAGCACCCGCGTCTGGTGCCGGGCGTACCCGATGATGTCCTCCGGGTCGCGCTCGGCGAGCAACGCCACGGCCCGCGCGGCGACCGGGCCGGGTTCGCCCCCGCCGCCGGCCCGCGCCTCGTCGATCAGCTTCCAGAAGTCCTCGGTCCTCATGGCTTGGCAGTCTGGCAGTGTCGCCGTGCGTCGCGCACGTACCCCGGGGCAGCATGGTGGGATGTCCTCTCCCCTGCTGCCGCCGGTGCCGTACCACGCGAGCGCCCTGCGCCCGTCGTGGCCGGCGTTGCCGGCGGCGCTGCGGGCCGCGGTCGCCGAACGGCTCGGCGCGCCGGTGGTCACCGCCCGGGTCGCCGGCGCGGGCTTCACCCGGGGGTTCGCCGCCGTGCTCGACACCGCCGACGGTGGTCGGGCCTTCGTCAAGGCCGCGCCCGCCGCCGAGCAACCGCATCTGGTCGACTGGTACGCCCGAGAGGCCGCGATCCTGGACCGGCTGCCGGCCGACCTGCCGGCGCCCCGCCCCCGGTGGACCCTCTCCGCGGCCGGTTGGTTCGTGCTCTGCACCGACGCGGTCGACGGGCACACCCCGCACCTGCCCTGGGTGCCCGCCGAGGTGGACGCCACCCTCGCCGGGTACGCGCGAGTCGCCGCCGCCCTGGCCGACCCGCCGGCCGAGCTGACAGCGCTCGGCCTTCCGCACCTGGCCGACCTGGCCCGGTCGGACATCCTCTGGTGGGAGGAGGTCGCCGCCGGTCGCGAGCCGACCCCAGCACTGCCCGCGCCGCTGCTGGGCCGGCTGCCCGAGCTGGTGGAGTTGGAGTCCCTCCTCCCCCGGTACGCCGAAGGAGCGACCGGGCTGATCCACGGTGATCTGCGGATCGACAACGTGCTGATCGACTCGGACGGCCGAGCCTGGTTCTGCGACTGGACCTGGGTCTGCTCCGGGCCGGCCTGGTTCGACCTGGCCGGCCTGCTGCTCACCGCGTACGCCAGCGGGCTGGACGCGGACCGGCTCTTCGCCGCGCACCCGGCCACCGCCGGCGCGCCCCCGGACGCGTTGGACGCGACACTGGCCGCGCTGGCCGGCTACTACCTCACCGGCGCTGCGGCGGCACCGCCGACGGCCTCACCGCACCTGCCCGCCCACCAGCGGTGGAGCGGCGAGCAGTCGCTCGACTGGCTGGCCCGCCGCCAGGGCTGGCGGTGAGCCGCCGCCCTGGCCGAGGGCGTAACCTGGTCCCCGACGGGCCGGGTCCGTCCGCGCGAAGGCCGAGCCGTTTTGGCTCGTCCCCGGCGACCTGGTAACCTGGCTCTTCGCGCAGCGGTGACGCATGTTCGTCATCACGCGCAATAAGCTGACCAACCCGAGCTATCAAGACGAGGCTGTCGCGTGGCGAACATCAAGTCCCAGATCAAGCGCAACCGGCAGAACGAGAAGGCCCGGCTGCGCAACAAGTCGGTCAAGTCGTCGCTGAAGACCGCCGTCCGGAAGTTCCACGAGGCTGCCGAGGCCGGTGACGTCGAGAAGGCGACCGCGCTCATGCTGGACGCCTCGCGCAAGCTGGACAAGGCCGTCAGCAAGGGCGTGATCCACTCCAACCAGGCCGCGAACCGCAAGTCCGCGATCGCGAAGCGCGTGGTGTCGCTCTCCGTCTGACGACTTCACCGTCAGACTGATTCGGAAAGCCCCGGGCCCCGGCCCGGGGCTTCCGTGTGTCCACAGGCCGGCCGTGTCCATGCGGCCCGGCGTTTCTGTGGGTGGGCCCGGGCGGGGTCGGCGCTCAGTCTGACGGGTTGGCCCGCCGGGGCGGCGGCACCGGGTCGGCGGTGATCATCACGCCGGGAACGCTGTGCGAGACCCACTCCACCCGGGCTCGGCCGACCACCGGTTCCATCTGCCGGCGAAACCGGTCCCGTTCCTGCTCGGGCACGAGCGCGGCGGAGCGGACAACGATCGCGGCCACCATGTCGTTGAGCTTCACCATGGCGGCCACCACGACCGGCAGCACCAGCACCGCCCACCAGCTGACCAGCTCGGCGAGGGCGAGCAGCACCGCCAGGGCGATGGCACCCTCGAAGAAGAGGAAGCACAGCACGCCGCCGGGGTTGACGAACCGGAGGCCGAGGAGCCGGGCGTAGAGCGGCCGGTAACGATCCTCGTCCACGGGAATGGTGGCCCACGCTGGGCGGTTCGCCCCCGTCACCTGGCGCTGCCCTGCCGGGCCGCCGCAACCGAGAAGACCGCGCGCTCCAGGGCGTACGCCCGGTCGTCGGAGCCACCCTTGACGGCCGCGTTGCACTCGGCGGCGACCTGCATGGCCCGGACCAGGCCCTCCGGCGTCCAGCCCCGCCCCTGCCGCTGCGCCCGCTCGATCTTCCAGGCGGGCATTCCGAGGCTGCTGGCGAGCTGGTACGCGCTACCCCGTCCGGCCGATGCCACCCGGGCCACCGTGCGCACCCCGTCAGCCAGGGCGTCGGCGATGGGCACCGGGTCGACCCCGACGTGCAGGGCCCAGCGCAGCGCCTCGAGCGCCGCCGGCACGTCGCCGACCATCGTGGCGTCCGCCACCGTGAAGCCGGTCACCTCGACCCGGCCCCGGTAGTAACGGGAGACCGTCTCGGCGTTGATCCGCCCATCGGTGTCGGCGACCAGTTGGGAGCAGGCGGCGGCCAGCTCACGCAGGTCGTTGCCGACCGCCGCGATGAGCGCCTCGGCGGCGTCGTCAGTGCACTTTCCGCCGGCCCGGCGGATCTCGTCGCGGACGAAGGCCAGCCGGTCGCGGTGCCCCTTGAGCTTGGCCGCCGGGACCACAGTCGCGCCGGCCGCCCGCAGACCGTCGGCGAACGCCTTGCCCTTGGCACCGCCCAGGTGCAGCACCAGCAACTGGACCTCGGGGTCGGGATTCTTCGCGTACGCCAGCAGCGCGGCGACCAGGTCCTTGCGGGCGTCCTGGCCGGAACGCAGGATCAGCAGCCGCCGCCCGCCGAACAGCGAGGGGCTGAGCATCTCGGCGATCTCGCCGACGGTGAGCGCGCTGGCCTGGTACTCGCGGACGTCCACCTCGGGGTCCACACCGCGAACCTTCGCGACAGCTTCGGTGACCGCGCGCGTGGCGAGCAGTTCCTCGTCACCGAGGACGAGCAGAATGGGGGCGAGGCTGGCGGGGGTCACGCCGCCCATATTCGCACGGCCTGCGGCGGGATCGTGCCTGCTCATTCGCTGCTTGATCGGCGCAGCCCGCACACAGCGCAAATCAAGACATCAAGCGCAATTCTCCGCTTAATCCGCAAGTCGCCCATCCAATCGGAAGCCGTCCACCTTGATCCACACGGGATCAAGGAAACTGCGGTATCGGACCGCCGGTGATACCCCGGGTTCAATGATCCCGAGTCGATCAGCGACCATGGGGCCATCGCGGGTCCAGGCTGTCGACCTGTGCTCAGGGCCGCCGGCCTGCGGGCACACCTCGCCGGGCTACCGCCAGACCGTCGCCCGTCCGGACCGCAGCCACGTCGCCGTCCGTGTCGGTGCGCAGCACCCGTACGCCGCCCCTGCCCAGTTGGGCGAGCAGCCCCGGACTCGGGTGCCCGTAGGTGTTGCCCGCGCCCACCGGCACGAGCGCCACCGTCGGCCGCACCGCGTCGAGGAAGCCCTGGTCCTGGTACGCCGACCCGTGGTGCGCGACCTTCAACACGTCCGCCCGTAACTGGCCGGGAGCAGCCCGCGCCACCATCGCATGCTGCTCCTCGGTCTCCGCATCGCCGGCCAGCAGGATCCGCACCCCGGCCACCGTGGCGCGCAGCACCAGCGAGTTGTTGTTCGGGTCGGACCTGGTCCCGGCCAACGGGTACGGCGGGCCGAGCACCAGCAGGTCGACCCCGCCCACGGGATGGCGAGCGCCGGCCACTGTGGTCAGCAGCGCGGCCCGCCCGCCGGTGGCCGCCGTCCGAACCAGGTCCCGACCGCTCTCCGGGTCGGTGGACGACGGCGTCAGTACGGCACCCACCCGCCGCCCCCGGAACACCCCGGCCACCCCGCCCACGTGGTCCGCGTGGAAGTGGCTGATCACCAGCAGGGGCACCTCCCGTACGCCGAGCCGACGCAGGCAACCGTCCACCGCACCCGGTTCCGGCCCGGCGTCCACCACCACGGCCCGGCCGGGGTCGACCGGGAGCACCAGCGCGTCGCCCTGCCCCACCGCGCAGGCCACCACCACCCACCCGGCGGGCGGCCAGCCGGCAGCCACCAGCCGAACCGGCAGGGCACCCAGCACGGCGGCAACCCCCACCACC
Organism: Micromonospora sp. NPDC005324; assembly: GCF_040607155.1. Lineage (NCBI taxonomy): Bacteria > Bacillati > Actinomycetota > Actinomycetes > Micromonosporales > Micromonosporaceae > Micromonospora > Micromonospora sp. NPDC005324. The sequence continues at coordinate 32,174 of NZ_JBEXGE010000033.1, forward strand.
GCCACCAGCCGGCGTACGAGTGGCCGGCGAACCGCGATCAGCAGCGCGACGGTCAGCCCGGTCAGCAGCAGGGCACCGGGCACCCCGCCCGGCCACGGCAGAGTGCCACCTGGCAGTCGAGCACCGTGACGGGCGATGACCACCAGCCACCAGGCCGGCCAACTTGCCAGCCACGCGACGAACTCGGCACCGGCCGGCCAGATCGGCGACACCACGGCCGCCAGCACGCCCAGCACGGTCGCCGGCGCTATGGCCGGCACCGCCAGCAGGTTCGCCGGCACCGCCACCAGGCTCACGGTGCCGGAGATTCCGGCGACGACCGGACCGCAGGCGAGTTGGGCGGCCGCCGGCACGGCCAACGCCTCGGCCAGCCCAGGCGGGACACCTCGCCGACGCAACCCGTCCCGCCAGCGCGGCGCGAGCAGCAACAGGCCGCCGGTGGCCAGCACGGAGAGGGCGAACCCGGGGTCCCCGGCCAACTCGGGGTCGACGAGCACCAGCACGGTGACGGCGGCGGCCAGCGCGGGCAGCGCCGCCCGAGGTCGACCGGCGGCGAGCGCGGCCAGCCCGATCGCTCCCATCGTGGCTGCCCGTACGACGCTCGGCGACGGGCGGACCAGAATGACGAAGCCCACCAGCGCCACCCCACACAGCGCGGCGGCGAGCCACGGGCCGGCGCGCGACCATCGGGCCAGCAACAACACCGCACCCACCACGATCGCGACGTTGCTCCCCGAAACGGCATTTAGGTGGGTCATCCCGGTGGCCTGGAAGTCCGCCTCGACGGCGGGCGGCAGTCGGCTGGTGTCACCCACCACCAGCCCGGGCAGCAGCCCACCGGGGTCGTCGGGCAGCGGCGCGCAGGCTCGTTGCAGGCCGGTACGCAGCGTCCCGGCGGCGCGCTGCGCCCAGGACGACTCGCCGTGCCGTTCCGGTGGGCCGTTGGTGCTGAGCACCGCTGCGGTGAGGTCGCCGCCGCGCGGAACGCCGAGCCGGCCGTCGACGGTGAGGCGCTGCCCCGGCAGCAGGCCCCGCCACGCCGGATCGGTCGCCAGGACCAGTAGCCGCACCGACGCGTGGATCCGTCGACCGTCCGGGCCGGTGAGCCGGACCAGCTCGGACGACACCAGCAGCATCCCCGGCCGCCCGGCGCTCCGGATCGGGCGCGGGTCGTCCCGGACGACCAGGTCGGCGGTGATCGGAGCACGTTGCTCGGCGAGGGCACGGATCGCCGGCGCGTCGCGAACGGCGAGCCGGGCGGCGGTGGCCGCACCACCGCAGACCACACCGAGACCGACCGCCACTGCCACCCACCCGTAGCGCCGCACCACGGCTCGAGGGCTGCCGAGGCGGCCGAGCAGATGAACGGCACCAATTGCCGTCAGACCGGCCGCTGCGCCGGCCACCAGCAGGACGGTGCGGCTGCCAAGGTGCAGCCCGGCGAGCGCCGTGAGCCAGGCCGCCACGGCGAGCCCAGCCAGTCGCAGATCCGGCGGCTCGGACCGGGCCCCGCCGGCCGGCGGCGCGACCGGAGCCGGCCCAGCCGGCGACCAGGGCTGGGGCCCGCCCACCTGGGGCGGGCCAGCGGCGACGGCGGAGCCGCTCACACCGTCACCAGATCCTTGAGCTGCTCGTAACGAGCATCGCCGATCCCGTCGACCTGGCGTAGGTCGCCAACTGACTTGAACCCGCCGTGCTGATCTCGATGGCTGAGGATCCGTTGGGCGAGCACCGGCCCCACCCCGGGCAGCGTGTCGAGCTGCGCGAGCGTGGCGGTGTTGAGATTCAGCGGCCCGGCGGCGGGTGCCGCCCCACCCGCCGCTGGCCCGGCCGCACCACCCGGCATTGGCGGTGGCGTCACCCCGACCACTATCAGCTCGCCGTCGCTGACCTTGCGGGCGGGGTTGAGCAGCGCCACGTCGACCCCGGGCAGCGCGCCGCCGGCCGCCTGCACGGCGTCGGCGAGACGGGACCCGGCCGGAAGGCGTACCAGACCGGGTTTTCGGACCTTGCCCGCGACCGCCACCACCACCTCGCCGGAGCTGGACACACTGGGGTCACCCGCCTGCGCGGCCGACGCGGCCCCGCTGGCCAGCGGGGCGACCGGTTCCGCCTGCGGCCGGCCCTGCCAGGCCCAACCTGCCGCGCCCGCAACCACCACCACGGCGACCACCGCCAACGCCCGCACACCGCGCCGCCCAGGGTCGAACGCCCCGGGGCCGGGCAGCCGCGACTCGGGCGGGACCGCAAGGCCATCCGATGTCGGCTCCGCGACCAGCCCGGCGGGCTGGGAGGACAGCCCGTCCACGGGCTGCGAGCCGACCAGGGACGACGGGGGTACGCCCGTGAGCGGCGCCTCCGGCCGGGGCGGCGGCGCGACAGCCGCCTCCGTCAGCCGGCGCAGGCGCTGGCGTACCTCTGTCTCCTCGTCGTGCGACACAACGCGACGCTATGGCGGCGGCCGGCATGGCGAAGGTGACGGGCCCTGTCCTGTGGACAACCACCGCCACTGTGGACAACGCCCTGATCATGCCCCAATCTGCTATGTAAGGGGTCGACTACCGCGCGAGGTCTGGGCGGCCGGTCTGGTCGCGGACGCCCTACTGTCCCTCCCCCATCGCTGCGCTCGCCCGCACCGAATCCGACGGACGCGTCAACCTACGCGCGAGGGTGATCAGCCTCGACGGTAAGACAGTTCTCGACGTACACGAGTGGGCGGTGGATCCGATCACCCTCGGGACCTCCGTCGCCGCCGTCCTGCTCCGGCAGGGCGCCCGTGACCTCCTCGACCTGTCCGCGCACGCCTGAAGCAGCGAGGCTGACGGCCGGTGGGGCAGCCGCCCCCACCGGCCGACGGGCCTGCTACAGGTACGGCCGCGTGATGATCTCGATGGCGTGGCCGGCCGGGTCGAAGAAGTAGAAGCCCCGGCCACCATGCTCGGTGTTGGTCTCCCCCTGCCGCTTGAGCTGCGGGTCGGCCCAGTACGTGATGCCACGCTCCTCGACGAACGCCAGGCACCGCACGAACAACTCGTCGTCGACGAGGAACGCGTAGTGCTGCATCTGGATGTCCACCGGCGGCTCGGCGAACTGGAGCAGCACACCCTCATCCAGCTGGACGTTGGCGAACGGCCCCCACGAAGGCGCCTCCGGCAGCTCGAACAGCTCCCGGTAGAACGCGGCCGAGGCGCTCTTGTCCTTGCTGGCGATGATGGTGTGGTTGAACGTGACTGTCATCCGTACCGTCTTCTTTCCGGTCGATCCGAAGACCCGACCGGGGGCCCACAGCGTTCACCCAGCCACGCAGATGACGAAGCCCCGAGGGCACCGACGCCCCGGATCCCGCACGAGAGACGCATACGACGCATCGATCTCGGCGTGGTGGCTGAAGTAGCCAGAACCTCCGGGGGTAGGCCCATCTGGGGCGCGCACGGAGGCTAACACAGCCGCGCGGCCAGGCTCATTCACCGCTTCTCGAGCATGACCGAGGCGACTTCTGCCATCAGCGCCAACGCCCAGTCGAGTTGTCGGCAGTCGTTGCGTCCTCGGCACTCCAGGCACCCGCCCGCCCGCCACGGCCGGTCGAGCGCCCGAGTCCAGTGAACATCCAGTAACCGCCTGGCCATGAACAGTTCGGTCGCCGTGGACACCGGTTCGTCGACTGGCATGGGCGGCACCTCCGTGTGATCCGAAGTAGCCCGCCCTGGGGGCCAAAGCCTTGCGACGCGTTCCCTCAGGGCGGGCGGACCGGATACCTCAGGAGTGCTGAAGTCCAGGAGCACCCGATCGCCATCTCACTGTATCCACTGTCTCACTGTAGTCAAGTTCTCACTATCTCCACTTTGCCGCGTTGCCACCTTGTCCCGATCACGTCCGGGCTGGAAACATGATCTCCGCTGAAGTCCGGGAGAGCCGCTCATGCCGACGAGACCACCGCACTACCGCCGCGTGGCGGATGACATCGAGCAGAAAATCCGCTCGGGCGAATACTCGCCTGGCCAACAACTGCCATCGGTTTCCGAGATCGGTGAGCTGTACAACGTGGCACGCTCAACGGCCTATCGAGCCGTCAAGGAGCTGCACGAGCGGAACCTGATCTACGGTCAGCAGGGCCAGGGCGTCTTCGTCGCCGACAGCTAGAAGCCGAGCGATCTAGGCGGTCAGCGGGCCTCTGGGTCGAGGCCCAGTACGGCCCGTCCGCCGTCCACCGGCAGCGTCACCCCGTTGACGAAGCTCGCCGCGGGCGACAGCAGGTACGCGACCGCCTCGGCCACCTCCTCGGCCCGCCCGATGCGACCCACCGGGTGCAGGCGGGTCAGCTCGGCGTCGATCCACTGCGCCTGGCTGGGCTCCTGTGTGGCGAGGAATTCGGCGTGCCGCTCGGTCGCGATCGAGCCGAGCGCGACCGCGTTGGCGCGGATGCCGTGCCGCCCGTACTCGACGGCCAGCGCCCGGGTCAGCCCTTCCACGGCGGCCTTCGCCGTGGCGTACGGCAACGCACCGGACACCGGTCGATGAGCCTGGTGCGACGAGACGTTGACGATCGCGCCGCCAGCGGCGCGGGCCAGGAAGCGGCGGACGGCGACCGCGGCGCCGACCACGGCTGGGCGCAGGTTCAACCCGATCAGGTCCAGCACCGTGTCGGCCGAGGCGCTGTGCAGTGTGGCGTCGCGGAACACCGCCGCGTTGTTCACCCAGCCGGTCAGCGGCGCGGCGTGGTCCGCCAGCTCGGCGGCGCGCTCCGCGACCTGCTCGTCGGCGGCGTCTCCGACCACCGCGACGAGCCGATCGGCGGCCGGATGGTCGGCCAACCAGTCGACCGCGTCGGCGTCGTGTTCCAGGACGACGATGGTGGCGCCGGTCGCCACCAGCCGTTCCACCACGGCCCGGCCGACACCGCGACCGCCTCCGGTCACCACGCACGACGTGTGCACCGGCTCAGCCTTCCGGTCGGCGGTGGACGACCACGCAGGCCAGGCCAGGCCCGGCGTGAGCGGCGACGACGGCACCCGCCTCGGACAGGTAGGTGTCGTGCAGCCGGTCACCGAACCGCTCGGTCAGCGCGGCGCGCAACGCCTCGGCCCGTTGGGGCGCGGCCAGGTGGTGCACCCCGAGGTCCACGTCGTCGCCGTCGGCCGCCTCGACGGCCAGGTCCACGAGACGGGCCACACCCCGGCTGGCGGTGCGGACCTTCTCCCGCAGCACGATCGCCCCGTCCGGCATGTGCATGATCGGCTTGACGGAGAGAGCCGTGCCGACCAACGCCTCGGCTGCGTTGATCCGGCCGCCCCGGCGGAGGAACTCCAGCGTGTCGACGTAGAACCAGACGGTGGTGCGGGCGATGGCGGCGAGCGCCGCGTCACGTACAGCCGCAAGGTTGGCGCCGGCTTCGGCGGCGGTGGCGGCGGCGATGGCCGGAAAGCCCAGCCCCATGCCCGCCGAGCGGCTGTCCACGACCTCGACCCGGCCGTCCAGGTCGGCGGCGGCGAGCCGGGCGGCCTCGACAGTGCCGGACAGCGCGGCGGAGATGTGCACCGAGACGATCCCGTCGGCGCCGGCGTCGAGCAGTCGGCGGTACGTCCGGGCGAACTGCTCGGGTGCCGGGCGGGAGGTGGTCGCCGTGACCCGGCGGGCGCTCAGCGCCAGTGTCGCGTCGGCCGGCTGGGTCTCCACCCCCTCCAGCCCCTCCGCGCCGTTGAGCACGACGGTCAACGGCACGACGGTCAGCCGGTGCGCCTGCACCAGCTCGGGCGGGAGGTAGGCGGTGGAGTCGATGACAACCGCGACGGGCATGCCCGGCACGCTAGCCGATCGAGACCCCCAACGCCGAAGCGCGAGCGATCAGATCGCGTCGACGGCGACCGGGGCGGTGATCAGGCCGACGTTGTGCGCCCGCAACTGCCACCCACGAACGTCGTCGTGGCGCAGCTCGGTCCAGTGGCAGTTGGCCAGCGAACCGATGGTGCGCAGCACGGCAGTGTCCCAGCCGAGCAGGTGACCGATGCCCTGCCGGGAGCCGCCACCGTGGGTGGCGATCACCACGGTGCCGCCCGGGGCCGCGTCGGCTGTTTCCCGCAGCGCGGCACCGACCCGCTCGCCGAGGTCGTGCAGGGGCTCCAGATCCGCGCCCGGGTCGGGGTCGCCGGCCCGCCAGCGCGCGTACTCCTCGGGAAAACGCTCGGCGACCTCGGTGAGGTGCAGACCCTGCCACTGACCGAAGTGCCGCTCGCGCAGCCTCGCGTCGGTGCGAACCGGAAGACCAGTCAACGCGGCGAGCGCGGCGGCGGTCTCCGCGGCGCGGCTCAGGTCGCTGGCCACGATCGCGTCGGGCCGCAGCGCCGCGAGCAGCGGCGCGGCGGCGCGAGCCTGGTCGCGACCAACCTCGTTGAGGGGTACGTCGGTCTGCCCCTGCACACGGTTGGCGGCATTCCAGTCGGTGTTGCCGTGCCGCCAGACGATCAGTCGGGTCATTCGGCTGCGGCGGACCCGCTGGCGTCGGCCTCGACCAGGTCGCGGTCGAGGAACGGGATGGTGGGGCAGTCCTTCCAGAGGCGGTCGAGCCCGTAGAACTCGCGCTCCTCGGTGTGCTGGACGTGCACCACGATGTCGACGTAGTCGAGCAGCACCCAACGGCCACCACGCTCGCCCTCGCGCCGCACCGGCTTCGCCTTGTCCGGCAGCTCCAGCAGGCTCTCCTCGATGGCGTCGACGATGGCCAGCACCTGACGCTCGTTGGGGGCAGCGGCGAGCACGAACGCGTCGGTGATGGCGAGCTGGTCGCCGACGTCGATGATCGTGATGTCCTGCGCCTTCTTGTCGGCGGCGGCCTGGGCGGCCGCGACAGCCAGCTCGTGAGCGCGTTCGGAAATCGTCACCGTTCTCCTTTGATCAAGCGTGCGATCCTCCAAGCGTCTCATACCCGGCGGCACCCCGATCGTCCAGTTCTGGTCGGTTAGCGCCACGAACCTGGGCATAACGGGTGCGCTCAGCGCTGATAGAGGCTCCGCTTGGCGATGTACTGCACCACACCGTCGGGCACCAGATACCAGACCGGCTCGCCTCGGGCGACCCGAGCGCGACAGTCGGTCGATGAGATGGACATTGCGGGCACCTGGATCAGGCTGACGGTATCCGCCGGGAGGTGCTTGTCACTCAACGGGAAACCGGGCCGGGTCACGCCGACGAAATGGGCCAGCTCGAAGATCTCGTCCAGGTCCTTCCAGGACAGGATGCGTTGCAGAGCATCCGCGCCGGTGATGAAGAACAACTGCACCTTCGGGCCGTACTCGGCCTGAAGGTCACGCAGCGTGTCGACGGTGTAGGTGGGCCCACTGCGGTCGATGTCGACCCGGCTGACCTGGAAGCGAGGGTTGGAGGCGGTGGCGATCACGGTCATCAGGTACCGGTCCTCGGCCGGGCTGACCGGCTCGTCGGCCTTCTGCCACGGCTGCCCGGTGGGTACGAAGACCACCTCGTCCAGGCCGAACCGGTCCGCCACCTCGCTGGCCGCGACGAGGTGCCCGTGGTGGATGGGATCGAAGGTGCCACCCATGATCCCGATCTGCCGGATATCTTCCTCCACCCAATGATCGTAGGCCGAGCGTCGTGGCCGACCGTCCCGGCCCGGCACCGCCGTACGTCACCCCACCCCAGCCCAGCCCACGGTCCAGCGCGCCGCGACCACCCCAACGTCCCGCGGTGATCGACTCGGCTTCCTGGAACTCGACCCTTCGGGAAGACCCGGACACCGCGACTTCATGAAAGCCGAGTCGATCAAGGGAGGGCCGCCGCACACAGGGCGCCGCACGCAGGGTCGCAGCAGTCGCCGCGTAGGCGTATATTCGTTGACGAGTAACCGTCGACGAGCGAGGGTGTGGTCATCGTGGCGAAGCGCCGCAAGGTCGGCAACCTGCTGGCGCTGGCCGTGTTGTCCGCCCTGGCCCAGAGGCCGATGCACCCGTACGAGATCGCCACCGCACTGCGCGCCTGGGGCAAGGACCAGGACATGGAGTTCAAGTGGGGGTCCTTCTACACGGTGATCGGCAACCTGGACAAACACCACCTGATCGAGGCGGTGGAGAGCGTGCGCGAGGGCCGACGCCCGGAACGCACCGTCTACCGGATCACCGACGCGGGGCGGGCGGAGCTGGTCGACTGGGCCCGCGAGCTGGTCTCCACCCCCATGGCGGAGCATCCCCGCTTCCGGGCCGGGTTGTCCGTGCTCGCCGCGCTGCACCCCGACGAGGCCACCGGCCTGCTGCGGCAACGACTCGACCTGCTGGAGGCCGCGATCCGTCAGGACCGCGAGACGCTCGACGCGCACCTGCGGGAGGTTCCACGGCTGTTCCTGGTGGAGTCGGAGTACGACCTCGCCATGCGGGACGCGGAGGTGGCCTGGCTGCGGGCACTGCTCGCGGAGCTGACCTCGGGCAGCTATCCCGGGTTGGGCGCCTGGCGGGCCTTCCACGAGACCGGCGAGATGCCGGCCGAGCTGACCGAGTTGGCCGAGAGGACGCACACCCCGAAGGCCAGCCCCGACACCCCGACGACCAACACCCCGGAGGCCAGCACCGACAGCACCGGCTGAAAAGCGGCCCCGGCGAGGTGCGCCAACACCTCACCGGGGCCCTGACCCCGAACCGACGCCTGGGAAGGCACCCGGCCCGAAGCGGCAACCACGAGGATAACCGGGCTCCCTCCCAGGTCCGCGCGCCAGCGCACCGACCACGCCAGGTCCGTGCGCCAGCGCACCAACGACCACACCCAGGGAGAGACCATGACCACGGTACGAACCGCGATCGTCATCGGCGGCGGCATCGCCGGGCCGGTGACAGCGCTCGCGCTGCGCCGCGCCGGCATCACCGCAACCGTCTACGAGGCGTACCCGACCACGGCCAGCGGCATCGGCGGCACCCTCGCCCTCGCGCCCAACGGCGTGGCGGCTCTGCGTACGGTCGGCGCGCACCAGGCGGTGACGGCGATCGCCACACCGATCGACCGCAGCGCCCTGGCCGTCGGCCGCCGCCGCATCGACATGCCCACGCTGACCGGGGTGCCGCCGCTGCACGTGGTGCACCGGGCCGAGCTGTACCAGGTGCTGCACGACCAGGCATTCGCTGAGGGCGTGCCGTTCGCGTACGGCAAGCGGCTGGTCGACGCCGAGCAGACCGGCGACGGCGTGACCGCACGTTTCGAGGACGGCAGCACCGCGACCGCCGACATCCTCGTCGGCGCGGACGGGATCCGCTCCACGGTTCGGGGGCTCATCGACCCGGCCGCGCCCGGCCCCCGGTTCACCGGTTTACTCGGCTTCGAGGCGGTCGCCCGGCACGAGGTGGACGCCGAGCCGGGCACCATGACGTTCGCGTTCGGCCGACGCGGCTACTACCTGTACTGGCCGGAGCCCGGCGGCGGCACCCGGTGGGGGGCCAACCTGCCACAGCAGCGGCCGATGAGCCTCGTCGAGGCCCGGGCGGTGCCGGCGGAGCAGTGGCTGGACACCCTGCGCTCCACCTACGGCGACGACGACCCGGGCCGGGAGCTGATCGCCACCAGCGACGCCGACGGCCTCCAGGTGGTCGGGTCGTTGCAGATCATGCCGCCCGTGCCGCACTGGCATCGGGGCCGGATGGTGCTGGTCGGCGACGCGGCGCACGCGCCGTCGAACAGTTCCGGGCAGGGCGCGTCACTGGCCATCGAGAGCGCTGTACAACTCGCCCGTTGCCTGCGCGACCTGCCGGACGTCCAGGCGGCGTTCGCCGCGTACGTGCGGCTGCGTCGTACCCGGGTGGAGAAGGTCGCGGCCCGTGCGGCCCGGATCAACCACGCGAAGGCCCCCGGTGCGGTCGCGCGGACGCTGATGCCGTTGCTGATGCCGCTGATGGTGCGCACGGTGCTGGACCCGGAGAAGACCGTCGCCGACGAACAGCGCTACGTCATCGACTGGGACGCGCCGGTCACTGCGGAGCCCGCCCTGCGCTGAGCTGTGGCTGGCTGCGGGGTGGCCGACCAGCCACCCCGCAGCGGCCACCCCCCGCAGCGGTCAGGCCGAGGCGGCGGCCACCGCCGTCCGGGCGACCAGCGCGCGACGCAGGTCGTCGTCGGCGTCGGTCACCACCCGGCGCAGGCCGGGGGTCAGGTCGTCGCGGGCCAGCAGCGCCGCGGCCGCCTCCCGGGTGGGCTGCGCCACGGCGTAGCGGGGGAACGCCAGGGCGGCCACCCGGTCGGCCGTCCACTGGGTACGCCGGTGGGCGGCGGCCGGCATTTCCGCGAAGTATCGATCGACGTACGCGGCGGTCAGGTCAACCTGTTCGGGTTGCCAGAAACCCTCGGTGATCGCCTCCAGCAGCCGACTGGACAGCTCGGTGTCCCGCACGATGATCTCCCAGGTCGCCTGCTTCGCCACCGGGTCGGGCAGTGCCGCCCGGCAGTGGGCGGCCCGTTCCGCGCCCGTCGAGCTGTTGTCGGCGGCCGCCTCGATGGCGATCTCCGCCTCGCCGGCGGCGCCCAGCACCACCAGGCGACGCAGCACCGCCCAGCGCAGCTCCGCGTCGACCTTCAGACCGGCCGGCACGTCACGGCCGGCGAGCCAACCGACGAGCAAATCAGCGTCGGTGGTCGCGGCGATCCAACCCCGTACGGCGGCGAGCTGCAACGACTCCCCGGCCGGCGCGCCGTCGAGCAGCCGCTGGCACGTCCCGGCGACCCTGGCCAGCGCCGTCGAACGGGTCAACGGGTCGAGGTAGCGGTCGACCAGGGACCGGCTGAGTGTCAGCACGTCCTCCGCGATGATCACCTCCGTCTCGACGGGCAGCGCGGCGGCCATCAGATCGACCAGGCCGGTGACCGGCCGCTCGCCGTCGGTCGCCGCGTCCAGTGCCTCGCGCCAGAGCACCGCCCGGGCCAGCGGATCGGTCAGACCGGGCAGCACCTGCGGGACGGCGTCCGCCGACGCCGGGTCGAGGCGCACCTTCGCGAAGGTGAGGTCGCCGTCGTTGAGCAGCAACAACCGGGCCGCCGGCTCGCCGGTCAGCGCAGCGAGCACGGTGCGGCCCCCGTCGGCGTTCGGGTCGATGTCCACCTCGTCGCGCCGCCCGGTGCCGTCCATCGAATAGCGGCCCACGCCGATCCGGTGTGGGCGCAGCACCGGGTACGACTCGGGCGCGGTCTGCACCACTGCCACCTCGGTGTAGCGGCCGTCGGCGTCCACGGCGACCTCGGCACGCAGCGTGTTGACCTGCGGGCGCCGCAACCACAGCTCGGCCCAGTCGGACAGGTCCCGCCCGCTGCTGGCGGAGAGGCTGGCCAGAAGGTCGGCCAGGGTGGCGTTGCCGAAGCGGTGCGCGGCGAAGTGCGCGTTCAGGCCGGCGAGGAATGCCTCGTCGCCGAGCCACGCGACCAGCTGCCGCAGCACGCTGGCGCCCTTGGCGTACGAGATGCCGTCGAAGTTGAGCAGGCCCGCCTCGGCGTCGACGACCTCCTGCGGGGCGATCGGGTGGGTGGAGGGCCGCTGGTCGGCGGCGTAGCCCCAGGCCTTGCGACGCATGGCGAAGGTGGTCCAGGCCTGGTCGAAGCGGGTCGCCTCGGCGCTGACCCGGGTGCCGAGGTACTCGGCGAAGGACTCGTTCAACCACAGGTCGTCCCACCAGCGCATGGTGACCAGGTCGCCGAACCACATGTGGGCCATCTCGTGGGCGATGGTCCCGGCCCGCTGCTCGCGCTGCGTGTCGGTGACGGCCGAACGGAACACGTAGTCGTCGCGGAAGGTGACCAGACCCGGGTTCTCCATCGCGCCGCCGTTGAACTCGGGCACGAACGCCTGGTCGTACTTGCCGAACGGATAGCGTTCGGTGAAGAGCTGGTGGAACCGGTCCAGGCACTGCCGGGTGATGGTGAAGATCTCGTCGGCGTCGGCGTCCAGGTGCTCGGCGAGCGACCGACGGCAGTAGATGCCCAGCGGTATGCCGTCGTGCTCGGCCCGCCGGACATGGTACGGCCCGGCGATCAGCGAGAAGAAGTACGTGGCCAGGGGCGCGCTCGGGGCGAACTCCCAGCGCCCGGGGGCCGGGTTGGCGGCCAGCTCGGCGTTGCCGGCGACGAGCCACTGCGGCGGCGCGGTGACCGAGAGGGTGAACGGGGCCTTGAGGTCGGGCTGGTCGAAGGCGGCGAAGATGCGCGGCGCGTTGTCGAGGAAGGACTCGGCGTAGAGGTAGGTCTCGCCGTCGGCCGGGTCGACGAAGCGGTGCATCCCCTCCCCCGTCTTGGAGTACGCCATCTCGGCCTCGACGACGAGCGTGTTCTCCTCGGCCAGGTCGTCGAGCGGCAGCCGGTTGTCGGTGAGCAGGCCGGGATCCAGGTCGCGGTCGTTGAGGCGTACACCGCGCAGTTTGGCGGGCTTGACCTCGACGAAGGTCGCGGCGCCGGCGGTGGCCCGGAACCGGATCTCGACGCGGGAGCGGAACAGGTCGCCGTCACCGGTCAGGTCGAGGTCCACCTGATAGGACTCGACAGTAATCGCCGCGCCACGCGCGGTCGCCTCTACACGGGTCAGGCTCGGCATCCGCTTATCCTGCCCGATGGGGATCGGCACCCGGTCACCACACGACCCTCGGCACTGGAGGAAAGAACCATGGCGCAGCACCCCAAGGGCGACTTCGACCTCTCTCGAGCGGTCTGGCAGCGGGCCGAGGGGGACACCTCCGACAGCGCCGTCGAGGTTGCCTTCGTCGACGACCTGATCGGGATGCGCAACTCGGCCGAGCCGAACGGGCCGGTGCTGGTCTTCACCCAGGCCGAGTGGGACGCCTTCGTGGCCGGCGCGCAGGACGGCGAGTTCGACCTGGACTGACGGTGCCCGCCGACCCGTCGGCGGTGGATCGCCGTGCCGGTGCCCGTGGTCGGGACACCGGCACGGCCACGCCGGCGGGCTGGCCGGCTGGCCGGCGCACTCCCGGATCGACCACCCGGGGGCTGATGGTCAACCATCGCCGGGAGCGTCGCCGTCGCCCCAGCCGAGGCCACCCGGCCCCGGGGCATGGTGGAAGCCCGGATGGTCGGCCACGTCGACGCAGCGCTCTGCGTCCGGGCCGACCGCGCCGCAGAACAGCCGCTCGGCCCGCTGCCAGGCGTCCGCCGGCGACAGGGCCGCCGCACCGAGTGCCACCTCCGAGCGGAGCAGACTCAGCGCCTCCGCGTACGCCACGGCCAGCTCGCGGGCCTCGGCCGGGCCGGGCGCGGTGAAGCCCAGGTGCACTGTGAAGAACCGGTGCGGGCGGGTGGGCCGCCGCGGCGGCCCGATCAGTGACCGCCCGTCGCGGCCTCCGCCGAGTGCCCCGGCCGCTCGCCGCTGCCGCCAGTGCGGCGATCTGTTGTCGCGCATCCGCCCTCCCCGTGCTCGTCCCACCAGCAGCAAACCAGGTTCCGCCGCCCCTGGGAGGGGCCAGCCGGCGGGGTTCAGCGGCGTCGACGGGGGTAAGCGCGCTGGCAACCGGCGACCAGCCGCACCTGCGCGTGAGGAGACCCGATGGCGACCATGCCGGCCGACCGCAGCCCGGACAGCACCCTCGCGCTGCTCCGCGCCGGTTACCGGTTCATCGGCGAGCGCTGCGAGCGGTACGGCAGCGACGTCTTCAAGACCCGGATCCTGCTCGCCCCGACCATCTGCCTGCGCGGCCGGCCGGCGGCGGAGCTGTTCTACGACACCGACCGCTTCCAACGCGCCACAGCGATGCCGCTGCGGGTGCAGCGGACCCTGACCGGTCGGGGTGGGGTGCAGGGGCTGGACGGGCCGGAACACTCCGACCGCAAGGCCATGTTCCTGTCGATCATGACGCCGGCGGCGATCCAGCGGCTCGGTCAGCTCTTCGACGACGAGTGGCGGAACCGGGTCGCCGCCTGGGAGGGCGCCGGCCCGGTGTCGCTCTACGACGAGCTGGGTCGGCTGCTGACCCGGGTCGTCTGCGCCTGGGCCGGGGTGCCGCTGCCCGCGTCGCAGGTCGAGCGCCGCACCGTCGAGCTGCACGCCATGATCGAGGCCCCGGCCGTGCTGGGACCCCGGCACTGGCAGGGACGGGTCGCCCGGTACCGCGCCGAACGCTGGCTCGCCGACCTCATCGAACGGACCCGGGTCGGTTTCGCCCCGGCGCCGGCCGGCAGCGCCCTGGCCGTGATCGCCGAACACCGGGACGGGCACGGCAACCTCCTGCCCCGGCGGATCGCGGCGGTGGAGCTGCTCAACGTGCTGCGCCCGGTGGTCGCCGTCGACCAGTACATGACCTTCGCCGCGCTCGCTCTGCACGACCATCCGGCCTGGCGGGAACGGGTCCGTGACGACGACGAGGCCACCGAGCAGTTCGTCCAGGAAGTACGCCGTTACTACCCGTTCTTTCCGATCGCGGCAGCCCGGGTCCGGCGGTCCTTCGACTGGCAGGGCCACCATTTTCCCCGCGGCCGGCGGGTGCTGCTCGACCTCTACGGCACCAACCACCACCCGACGCTCTGGCCGCAACCTGAGCTGTTTCGCCCGGAGCGGTTCGCCGGCCGCCGGGTGGACCCGTTCGAACTGATCCCGCAGGGCGGCGGCGATCACTGGGCCGGGCACCGCTGCGCCGGCGAGTGGATCACGATCGACCTGATGAAGCGGACGGTCACCAACCTGACCACCACCATGCGCTACGACGTGCCGGTCCAGAACCTCGCCCTGGATCTGCACCGGATGCCCGCGCTGCCGCCCCTGGGGCTGACCCTCACCAACGTCCGCCGCGTCGGCTGACCCCGCCTCGCCGATCGCAACGACCGGCGGGGCGGGTACGCCCAGCCGTCGAAACGATCCAGTTGTTTGATCGACGCAGATGCGGGCAGATGCTGCTCACACCGACCGCGACCCTGGCCGCCACGGAGTTGCCATGTCCTCGTTCAGCCCTACTGGAGACGTCCGGCCCACCACCCGCCGGTGGGAGGTCGAGCACGAGGGCGCCGGCACGTCGCCGGTCCGCCCACCGATGACGTACGTGTTGCCGCTGCGCTGGCACACCGACACCGGCCTGGCCGAGCTGACCGACTACCTGCGTTGGCTGGGTGACCGGGTGGAGGTGCTCGTGGTCGACGGCTCGCCTGCGCACCTTTTCGCCCGGCACGCCGAGGCGTGGCGGGGGCTGGTCCGGCACCTCCCGCCGGACCCGAATGAGCGCGGGCTCAACGGCAAGGTGCTCGGCGTGCACACCGGGGTCCGCGCGGCCGGCCACGAGCACGTGGTGATCGCCGACGACGACGTCCGGTACGACGAGTCCGCGCTGAGCGCGGTACACCGGCTGCTGAGCCGGGCCGACCTGGTACGACCGCAGAACTACTTCGACCCGCTGCCCTGGCACGCCTGGTGGGACACAGGTCGCACGCTGCTCAACCGGGCGCTCGGGGCGGACTACCCCGGCACCCTCGCCGTGCGGCGCAGCACCTTCCTCGCCATGGGCGGGTACGACCCGAGCGTGCTCTTCGAGAACCTGGAGCTGATCCGCACGGTGCGCGGGTACGGCGGCACCGAGGCCGCCCCGGCCTGGCTGTACGTCCGACGGCTACCTCCGGACGCCGCGCATTTCCGCGGTCAACGGGTCCGCCAGGCGTACGACGATCTGGCTCAGCCGGCTCGCCTGCTGACCGCGCTCGCGGTGCTGCCGGCGCTGGCGACGGCGATCGCGTCGCGCCGGCCCAGGCTGCTGCTCGGCGCGGTGGCCGGCGTCGTGGCCCTGGCCGAGACGGGTCGCCGCCGCGCCGGCGGCACCCGGGTGTTCCCGCCGGCCACTGCGCTGGCGGCCCCACTCTGGCTGTTGGAACGCGGTGTGTGCGGCTGGCTGGCGGTCACCCAACGCCTCCTGCTCGGCGGCGTCCGCTACGGCGACACCCGAATCCGCCGAGCCGCCAACCCCGCCCCGCGCAACCCGCAGCTCCCCGCGATCGTGCACTTCCTGCTGGGACAAAACCGCCGGTAGGCCCACGAAACGTCAACCGAACCCGCAAGATCGGCGCTCACCCCAGCACGACAGCTCGCGGCCACCGAGGGTGACCGCGAGCTGTCGTGCTGTTCTGGGGTGGGGTCAGGAGATGGCGCGGTCCTTGACCTGGTGCGCGGCGGACTTCGTGTCGTCCTTGACCGCGTGCACGGCGTCCTGAGCGGTGGACTTCACCGACTCGGCGGCCTGCTGGGCCGGCTCGCGCAGCTCGCTGGCCACCTCGCTCAGCTTCTCCTTCACCGCCCCGCTGTGCTCGCTGACCTTCGCCTTCACCTGGGCGGCGGCCTCCTGCTCGCGGCGGGAGGCCGGGATCAGCGACGAGGCCAGCCAGCCGACCCCGAACGCGATCAGGCCGGCGGCGAGAGGGTTGCCCTGGGACTTCTGCCGGATCACCCGCGGCGCGCTGTGGGCGGCGTCGCTGACAGTGGCCGCCGCCGAGTGCGCGGCGTCGCTGACGCTGGAGGCCGCCGACGAGGCGCGGTCACCCACCGAGTGGGCGGCCTGGCCGGTGCCGTGACCGAGGTCAGACGCGGTTCCCATGACCTTGTCCCTCACATTCTGCAGAGCGGAACGGGCCCGCTGCTTGCGGTCGTCGACGATGCGGCTGGGGCTGACCTTGTACGCCAACGCATCCACATCGGAGCTGAGGCTGTTACGGGTGGCTTCGATCTCCCGGCGGATCTGATCGGGATCTGTGCTCATCGGGTGACTCCCTCCGGGTGCGGCTTGAGCGCGTCGGGGATCCGCTGCACGCTGTCGTTGGTCTGCTTGAGCCCGCGTACGTGCTGGGCGTTCTTCTTGGCCATCGAGTAGAGGACCGCGGCGGCCACGGCCCAGATCACGGCCACGATCAGCGCGGCCAGGCCGGAGTCCATGACGTTGTCCAGGAACTGCCAGATGGCGATGGACACGAAGAGGGCCACCATGTAGCCACCGAAGCCGGCACCGCCGAAGAGGCCCGCGGCCTTGCCGGCCTTCTTGCCCTCCTGGCGGATCTCGGCCTTGGCCAGCTCGACCTCCTGGCGCATCAGCGTCGACAGGTCAGTGGTGACCTGACGCATCAGGTCGCCCAGCGAGCTGCTCTTCACCTCCGACGCGGTGTGCGGGGCACCCGCGTCGGGGTGGTAACCGGAGTCCAGTCCGGACCCCTGCGTCGGCATGCTCATGCCGTCGCCTCCCTTCGGATGACGTGGATGCTCACGGGCGGGGGCTGCCGCTGGACGGCACGCCCGGCAGCGGGTCGGTCTGGGTCACCGGCGGCAGCGGCTGACCGGTGCCGGAGTGCTCCGGGTAGTCGCCCCGGCCGGGCTCGGTGTAGCTGCCCGGCGTCGGTGGCGTGTGCGTACCGGGGGTCGGGTCGAGGTAGCCGCCCGCCGGGACGGCGTCCGGCACCGCGCGGGGCGCCGGCGGAGCCGTCGGGATCACGGCGG
Organism: Micromonospora sp. NPDC005324; assembly: GCF_040607155.1. Lineage (NCBI taxonomy): Bacteria > Bacillati > Actinomycetota > Actinomycetes > Micromonosporales > Micromonosporaceae > Micromonospora > Micromonospora sp. NPDC005324. The sequence continues at coordinate 49,608 of NZ_JBEXGE010000033.1, forward strand.
TCTGCTCCGGGTCGTACGCCCCGGCCCCCCGGTAGGACGAGGAGCCGTTGCCGGAGTCGTCGCCAGCGGCCGAGATGCCACGGGTCAGCCGACCGGCCAACACGCCGAGGACCGCCGCGCCGACCAGGAAGGTGCCCGGGTTACGCCGCGCGTAGTCGCGTACCTCGGAGATCAGGTCGCCGGGCTCGCGCTCCTCGAGCCAGCCGGCGACACCGTGCACCCGGTCGGCGGCCTGGCGGGCCAGCTCGCTCACCGGGCCGGCCTGGCCACCCTGCTCGGCCATCGAGCGCATCTCGTCGCCCAACGAACGCAGCCCACCGGCGGCCCGGCGCTGCTGCTCGCCGGTCTGGCTGGCGAGCTGGCTGCGGGCCTCGCCGTACAGGTTGCGGGCCTGCCGGGCCGCCTCACGGCCGACCTCGGTGCCCTGCTCCTTGGCAGTCTGGGCGACCGCGCCACCAGCCTGCGCGGCCTCCGACCCGACCTGGCGCGCCTGGTCGCGGACGCCACCGCCGTTGGTCGACTGCTCCCCGTACGTGGAAGACGTAGGTGAAAGATCGTTAGTCATGATTTCCCTTCCGCTCGGAAAGTCGTCGCGGTTGTGCTGGGGGATGCGGCGCGTTGCTGCCGCCGCTGACCATTCACCTACCCTGCGTTTCGGCTTCCATACCTCTTCATGCATTTATCTGCGCGACCCACCGGTTGGTCTTCAAAATGGAGGATCGTCGGGCTGCGTCACGTCGCCGCTGCGGACAGTGAGGTTCGCGAGGCCGGCAGATCCACGAAGGGGGCAGCGATGGCACGAGACGCACGAGGCGGCCGAGCGGCCGGCCCCCGACCCCGGGTTCAACTCGCCGCGCTGGTCGTGGCCGGGGTCTTCCTGCTGATCGGCGTCCTCGGCTTCATTCCCGGCATCACCACCGACTACGGCGAGCTGCGGTTCGCCGGGCACCACTCGGACGCCCACCTGCTCGGGCTGTTCCAGGTGTCGATCCTGCACAACGTGGTGCACCTGCTCTTCGGGCTGGTCGGCCTGGTGCTGGCCCGCAGCGTCGCCGGGGCCCGCGTGTTCCTCGCCGCCGGTGGCGCGATCTACCTCGCCCTCTGGCTGTACGGCCTGGCGATCGAGGCGGTCAACCCGGAGGGCGGGGCGAACATCCTGCCGGTCAACGACGCCGACAACTGGCTGCACCTCGCGCTCGGCTTCGGGATGCTCGCACTCGGGCTGCTGCTGTCGAACCGGGCCGGCACCGGCGGACGCCTGGACAACCCCGCCGACCGGCACTGACCTGGGTTTCGTGATCGCGCCTGGGTGTCGTGCTCGCGCCGGCTGAAGCGCGGCGTGGCAGCGACGGCGCGGCCGTCAGGCCGCGACCGGCAACCGCTTGGCGAAACAGACGCTGTACGGGTTGCCCACGTACTCGCCGTAGACCGGGATCCGCTCGTAGCCACACGAGGTGTACAGGGCGACAGCGGCCGGCAGGTAGGTGCCCGTCTCCAGGCAGACCACCGAGTGCCCCTGCCGGAACGCGCACTCCTCCAGCGCGGCGAGCAACTGGCGACCGATCCCCCGCCCCCGGTGTGCGGGCCGGACGTACATCCGCTTGACCTCGCCGGTCTCGGCGTCGAGCGCCTGGAGCCCACCGCAGGCGACCGCCCGACCGTTCACCACCACGGCCAGGTAGCGGACGTCGTCGTGGGGGACGAAGACCTGCCCGTCCAACCCACCATCGGCCTCGCGCAGCTCACGCTGCTGCGCGGTGACCATGGCGGCGATCTCCGGATCGATGGCAGGACGGGACTCGATCAGCACCACCCCACGCTAGGACGCGTGGATTTCGGGGAGGTTTCCGGAAATCAACCCCACCACGGAGCGCAACGAACTACTCGGCGTCGTCCTCGTCGTCGATGGCATCGTCGGACGCGTCCGCGCCCACCTCGTCCGCCGACCGCACCCGGCGAGCCTTCCGGGCGGCGAGCCGATCCGCGGCGGAGGCCCGGTTGGACTTCTCCTCCAGGCGGACGTCGGTGCCCCGGTTGCCGGGTACGAAGTCCACACCGGCGAAGAGGGTCGGCTGCCAGTCGAACTCGCGCAGGCCGATCCGGACCAGGTCACCTGGCTGCGCGCCGGCCTTGGCCAGCTTGTCCTCCACCCCGAGCCGGGCCAGCCGGTCAGCCAGGTAGCCGACCGCCTCGTCGTTGTCGAAGGTGGTCTGCTTGACCCAACGCTCCGGCCGGACACCGCGCACGGTGAACGAGCCGTCCGTTTCGGCCGTGATGGTGAAACCGTCGTCGTCCACGGCGGTCGGGCGGATGACGATCCGGGTCGGCTCGGCGGGCGGAGCGGCCTTACGCTCTGCGTCGACCAACTCGGCCATCGCGTAGGTCAGCTCCTTGAGCCCCTCCCGGGTGGCTGCGGAGACCTCGTACACCTGGTAACCGCGCTCCTCCAGGTCGGGGCGCACGATATCGGCGAGGTCGCGGCCGTCCGGCACGTCGATCTTGTTGATGGCGACCAGCCGTGGCCGGTCGGTCAGGCCACCGTACTGGCTCAGCTCGGCCTCGATGGCGTCGATGTCGGCCACCGGGTCACGGCCGGGCTCCAGGGTCGCCGAGTCGATGACGTGCACCAGCACGGCACAGCGCTCGATGTGCCGCAGGAACTCCAGGCCCAGGCCCTTACCGGTGGCCGCGCCGGGGATCAGGCCCGGCACGTCCGCGACGGTGAAGGTGTGGTTGTCCATCCGAACCACGCCGAGGTTGGGTACCAGGGTGGTGAACGGGTAGTCGGCGATCTTCGGCTTCGCGGCGGAGATCACCGAGATCAGCGACGACTTGCCGGCGGACGGGAAGCCCACCAGGCCCACATCGGCGACGCTCTTCAGCTCCAGCACGATGTCCAGTTGGTCGCCGGGCTCCCCCAGCTCGGCGAAGCCGGGCGCCTTGCGCTTGGCGTTGGCCAGCGAGGCGTTGCCCCGCCCGCCGCGCCCGCCGCGGGCGACCTCGAAGGTGGTGCCGGCGCCGACCATGTCGGCCAGCACGGTGCCATCGGAGGTCTGCACCACGGTGCCGTTGGGCACCTTCAGCACCAGGTTGTGGCCGTTGGCCCCGTCCCGGTTCGAGCCGGCGCCGCCCTTGCCGTTGTCGGCCTTGACGTGCGGGTGGAAGTGGAAGTCGAGCAGCGTGGTCACCTGCGGGTCGACCACCAGGGACACGCTGCCCCCGTGCCCACCGTTGCCGCCGTCCGGCCCACCGAAGGGCTTGAACTTCTCGCGGTGGATCGAGGCACAACCGTGCCCGCCATCGCCGGCCTGCAGATGCAGAACGACCCGGTCAACGAACGTTGCCACGGCGTCAATCCTTCCAGCGAGGCTCGACCTCGCACTTCGCGAAAAAGGCTAAGCGGGCCGGGACCCGTAGGTCCGCGGCCCGCTTAGCCCGAGAACTACTGCTGCGGAACGATGCTGACGGTCTTGCGACCGCGCTTGGTGCCGAACAGGACCGCACCGGCGGACAGCGCGAACAGCGTGTCGTCGCCGCCACGGCCGACCAGGTCACCGGGGTGGAACTTGGTGCCACGCTGCCGGATGATGATCTCACCGGCGCTGACAACCTGACCACCGAAGCGCTTCACGCCGAGTCGCTGGGCCGCGGAATCGCGACCGTTACGCGAGCTGGACGCACCCTTTTTGTGAGCCATTGGAGGACGACCTACTTCCCGCTGGAGATGCCGGTCACCTTGACCTGGGTCAACGGCTGGCGGTGACCCTGGCGCTTGTGGTAGCCGGTCTTGTTCTTGAACTTGTGGATCCGGATCTTCGGGCCCTTGGTGTGCGCGGCGATTTCGCCGGACACCGCGACCTCGGCAAGCTTCGCCGCGTCGGTCACCAGGTCGTCACCGTCGACGAGGAGCACCGCGGTGAGCTTCACCGCGTCACCGGGGGCACCGGTGAGCTTCTCGACCTCGATCACGTCGCCCTCGGCGACCTTGTACTGCTTGCCGCCGGTCTTGACGATCGCGTACATCGGAGGCGGACTCCCTGTCGTTGAGGCTGCTGGCGGTCGTCCCCGCGGCGGCTCGCCGGGTAGCAGAGCACGGCGGCGCGGGCACACGGGAACTCGGCACACCAAAGGTGGGCCGCAGGCAAGAGTACGCCATTGCTGGCCCGGACCCCAAACCGGCCCGCCCTGCTCAGCGCGCGCAGAGCTGGTCGAGGCGCTGCTGGAGCCGGTCGAGTTCGGTTTCGTCGATCGACTCGACGTCGGCACCGAGCGCGGAAACCTCGGTTCCGAGGTCCGTGAGCAGAGTCTTGAGCTGCGGATCGTCGGTCCGGTCCGACTGCTCCCGCAGCACGGCCCGCCAGTCGGCCAGCGCCGCCACGGCCCGTCCCCGGGCGGCCTCGGCCGCGCGACTGTCCCCCGCACCCACCGCCGCGAGCATCTGACCCAGCTCCGCCACGTACGTCCGGACGGCAGTGGTGCCGGCCTCCTGCGCGGCGACGCAGACCTGGGTGGCGTTGCCACCCGCCACGCCACCGCTGGCCGGCATGCCGGTCGGGCCGGGAGGGGTGCCAGCGGCCGCCGAGCCGGCGCCCTCGGCGGTTCCAGCGGTGGAGCAGCCGGCCGCGCCGGAGAGCATGGTGAGCAGCGCGGTGACCGCGAGCAGACGGCGCATCTTCTTCTCCTGACCCTGGGACGGCCGATCGAGGACCGGGTGGCCGCAACGACGAGGTCCCTCCCCCGTCACTTTGCCGGGAGAGGGACCTCGTCAAACACGTGGCCGGTCAGGCGCTCAGGGGCGGGTCCGCCGACGGGCGCCACCGCGACGCGACCGGCGACGGCCGCCACCACCCTCGGTGGTCTCCTCGTCGCCCTCCCCGTCGGCGAGCGCGTCCGGGTCGTCAGCCGCGGCCAGCCGAGCCGACTCACCCTGCTGAGCGTCGGAGATCGCCGGCGCGGCGGCGGTGTCCGACTCGTAGCGGGACAGGTCGTAGCCCATGGTGTCCTGGTAGTCGACGTCCGGCTCGGTCCTGGCGTCGGTGTCGGTGTCGACGACCTCGACGGCGGTCCGCTCGGCCGCGACCGGGGCGCTCTTGCGCGCCCGGCGACGGGACGAGGTGGTGGCAGCCTGCTCGGCCGCCGGAGCGGGAGCGACCGCCGAGGCGACCGCCTTGACCTTCTCCCCCGCACCGGCGGGGCGCGGCTTCTCCGGCACCGGCTCGGTGTGCATGATGACGCCCCGGCCCTTGCAGCACTCGCAGGTCTCGCTGAACGCCTCCAGCAGGCCCGCGCCGATCCGCTTACGGGTCATCTGCACCAGGCCGAGCGACGTGATCTCGGTGACCTGGTGCTTGGTGCGGTCCCGGCCCAGGCACTCGGTGAGCCGGCGCAACACCAGCTCACGGTTCGACTCCAGCACCATGTCGATGAAGTCGATCACCAAGATGCCACCGATGTCCCGCAGCCGGAGCTGACGGACGATCTCCTCCGCCGCCTCCAGGTTGTTGCGGGTGACGGTCTCCTCCAGGTTGCCCCCGGAGCCGGTGTACTTGCCGGTGTTGACGTCGACGACAGTCATCGCCTCGGTGCGGTCGATCACCAGCGAGCCGCCGGAGGGCAGGAAGACCTTGCGGTCCAGGCCCTTGATGATCTGCTCGTCGATCCGGTACTCGGCGAAGACGTCGCTCGTGCCGACGTGCCGACGCACCCGGTCGACCAGGTCCGGCGAGACGTGCGACAGGTACGACTCGACGATGTCGTACGACTGCTCGCCCTCGATCACCAGCTCGCGGAAGTCCTCGTTGAACAGGTCCCGGACCACCCGGATGACCAGGTCGGGCTCGCCGTAGAGCAGCGCCGGTGCGCCGCCCTCGGCGGCCTTGGCCTGAATGTCCTCCCACTGCGCCTGGAGCCGCTTGACGTCGCGGGCCAGCTCGTCCTCGGTGGCGCCCTCGGCGGCCGTCCGGACGATCACGCCCGCGCCGTCCGGGACCAGCTTCTTGAGCACGTCGCGCAGCCGCTTGCGCTCGTTGTCCGGCAGCTTGCGGCTGATCCCGGAGGCGTTGCCGTTGGGTACGTAGACCAGGTGTCGGCCCGAGAGCGCGATGTGGCTGGTCAGCCGGGCGCCCTTGTGCCCGATCGGGTCCTTGGTGACCTGGACCAGCACCGAGTCGCCGGAGCGCAGCGCCTGCTCGATCGAGCGGGCCCGCCCCTCCAGCCCGGAGGTGTCCCAGTTGACCTCACCGGCGTACAGCACGGCGTTGCGGCCCCGACCGACGTCGACGAACGCGGCCTCCATGCTCGGCAGCACGTTCTGCACCTTGCCCAGGTACACGTTGCCGGCCATCGTCCCGGAGGAGTTGCGGGTGACGTAGTGCTCGACCAGCACGCCGTCCTCCAGGACGGCGATCTGGGTGCGGTCACCGCGCTGGCGGACCGCCATCACCCGGTCGACGGCCTCCCGGCGCGCCAGGAACTCCGACTCGCTGAGGATCGGCGGGCGGGTACGCCGCTGCTCGCGACCGTCCCGGCGGCGCTGGCGCTTGGCCTCCAGCCGGGTCGAGCCGGAGACACCCTGCACCTCGTCGATGGTCCGGCGCGGCTCACGGATCTTCACCACGGTCGGCACGCCGTCGTCCGCCGCGCCCTCGGTGTCACCGGCGCCACGACGGCGACGACGACGGCGACGACGGGTCAGGCCGTCCCCGCCCTCGGACTCCTCGTCCTCGTCGCCCTCGGCTTCGGCCTCTGCGGTCTCTTCCTCGTCGGCCTGCGCCGCCTCCTCGGACTCCTCGTCCTCGGCGTCGTCGGCCCCGCCCTTGCCCCGGCCCCGGCCGCGGCGACCACGGCGGCGGCGGCGGCGCGCGGCGGCGCTGTCCTCGTCGTCCTCATCCGCCTCGGCGGCCTCGTCGGCCTCCTCGGTCGGCTCCTCCTCGGCCTCGATCGCCTCGATCGGCTCCACCGGCTCGACCTCGCGGCGACCACGCCGACGGCGGCGGGACGGCTCGGCGGCTTCCTCGACGGCCGGCTCCTCGGTCGCCTCGGCAGGCTCCACCGGTCGGGTCACCGGCACGGCGTCCGGCTGGGGTGCCATGAACAGCACTGTGGGCGCGGAGAGCGCAGCGCGCCGACGACGGGTACGCGGCTGCTCCGGCTCGATCTCGGCCGGCTCGTTCGGCTCATCGGTCACACCGGAGACGGCCACACCCGGTGGCACCTCGCCGGAGCGCTCCTGCGCACCGCTGCTCCAGGCCAGCTCGGCGGCGGACGTGCTCGGGAGGGCCGGGGAGTCGTTCAACTCGGCCTCGGCCTCGCGCAGGTCGGACTCCGCCGGCTCCTCGGTGACGTCCGGCTCCTCGACGACCGGCTCCTCGACCGCGGGTGCCTCGTCTGCGGCGGCCGGCTGCTCGGTGGCGGGCGGCTCCTCGACGGCAGCCGGTGTGGCCTTCTTACGCCGGGTACGGGTCACCTTGACCGGCGGCACCACCTCGGCCGAGGCCGCCTCCGCGGCGGCGGCGACCAGCGGCTCCGCAGCGGTCGCCTCGACGGGGGTGGCCTTGCGGCGGCGCCGGGGAGTCTTCGGTGCGACGTCCAGGTCGCCGGAGATCGGGGCGAAGACCTCCGCCTGCGGCGACTCGACGTTGCCAGCGCCACCGGTGGGCGCCTCGATCGGGGCGTCGGTCTGCTCCGGCTGGTTGAGCGGGGCGGCCCGACGACGGGTCGCCCGGGTGCGCCGCACCGGCGCGACCGGCTCGGCCCCAGCGGGAGCGCTCTGGGCGCCGTCCGGTTCCACCGAGGCAGAACCGACGGCCGTGGTGGAGGTCTCGACGGCGGCGCCGTCGGCCGTGGTGCTCTGGTCGGCGGGCTCACCGGCCGGCTGTGAACCGGTCCGTTCGCCGCCCTCGGGCTCGTTCTCGAGCATGGACGTTCTCCAGTTCTGGCTAGCCCGGGCGCGGGTGAGCGCTGCCACGCAGGGTCGCCGCAAAAGTGTTTCCGCCGGGCGCGCGTGGTGCGCGACCGCCGAAGTCTGCCTGCCAGAACACCGACCGTCGGTCAGTGCCCAACGATGGCTGCCCCGTCGCGGTCCGCATCCAACGGATCCACGATCGCACCCTGCGCGGTCAACGTGCCCTGAGCCAGCCGTGTCACCCTCGGCGAAACCGGCGGCTCCAGGTCGGCCACCACGCGGAGGCCGGAAAGGACGTCATCGGGCCGTACGGACGGGGTGACCTGCCGCACGACCAGTTCGAGTATCGCACACGGTACGGCCGGCGCCCCGGAAGGAGTCGGCGTAGGCAGCTGGACATCGATCGACATCACGGCGGCTCGGGCGTCGAAGGTGCGTCGACCCTGCTTGGTCATCCGCTCGACCAGCACCTCCTCGGCCGCGACGAAGGCGTCCACCGCGGCGCGCAGCACCGCCGTGTCGACCTCAGGCAACTCGATGTGCCAGTGCGACGCCTCGATCCGGTCCGGCAGGTTGCCCCCTTCGGCGATCACGGCGTCCAGGACGTCCAGCCCCGGCGAGAGCGCGGCGTCCAACGCGGCGCGCAACGCGTCCGGGTCGACTGTCGCCTGGAGGGCGATTTCCAGGTACTCCGCCTCGCTCGCCACCCCGGTCGGCGCGGCGCTGGCATAGGAGATCTTCGGGTGCGGGTGAAAACCCTGGGAGAAGGCGACCGGCACAGCGGCCCGGCGTAGCGCGCGCTCGAACGCCCGGGCGAAGTCCCGGTGCGAGGTGAATCGCAGCGGCCCGCGCTTGGCGTACCGGATGCGGACGCGCTGGACGACCGGTGCCTGGCCGCCCTCGGGTTGAGGCTTTCTGGCGATCGTGGGCTCCTCGGGTGTACCTGCGTGTCCGCCCATCCTGGCGCAGGGCTCGTGACGGTACGCAGCCGGGGCGGCCGGATCGCCCCGGCAGACGGGTACAAACCGGCCGCCAGGGTCGCGACCACCCGCCGCGAATGGCGATGGCCGGCCGGTGACGCGGAGGTCACCAGCCGGCCACCATGATCGGGACCGGTTACCGCTCCTTCGGCGGGGCGGGCGGCGCCCCGCCCGGCGGGCCGTAACCGGGAGGGGGGCCGTAACCGGAGGGCGGGGCGTAACCGGAGGGCTGGCCGTAGCCGGGCGGCGGGGCGTAGCCGGAGGGCTGGCCGTAACCGGGCGGCGGCGGGTAGCCGGGCGGCGGGGCGTAGTCCGCGTCCGACGGCGGGTAGCCGCCGGGGGCCTCCCGGTCGAGCACCTCATCCGGGATGTCGGCGGCCCGGGCCGCCTCCCGCCGGTACCGACGGCGGTTCCAGATGAGGAACACCACCAGCCCCAGCAGCAACACCAGCGCCACGGCGATGCCGATGCCCACCACCATGACCTGCTGGTCGGTCGGACCACCGCGATCGCCGTGCTGGGTGACGTCGAACTCCTCGTCCGCGCCCCCGGTGCGGGCCGGGCCGGGGTCGGTCGCTGCCGCCGGGTCGAGCAACGGGTTGGCGGCGACCGACGGCACGCTCGCGGTCAGCGCCCTCATCGGGTCGATCACCCCGAAGCCGTACTGCGGGTCTCGTCCGGACGGACCCGCGTCCCGGGCGGTCCGGATGATCCGGTTGATCACGTTGGGGGCGCTGAGGTCCGGATATTTCGATCGGATCAGCGCGGCGAGACCGGAGACGATCGCTGTGGAGTCGGAGGTTCCGTCGCCCCAGCCGTAGCCCCGCTCGTTGAGGACGTTGTAGATGCCGTCGCCCGGAGCGGCGACCACCGCCTCCGGCCCCTGGACGGAGCCGGACCAGAACGCGCCACCCCGGGTCGTCCCCGTCACCGCGATCACACCCGGGGTGTTGGCGGGGTTGTCCACTGCGACGCTGCCCCGGGCGGTGTTACCGGCAGCGGCGACCACGACGACGTCACGGTCCAACGCGTACTTGATGGCGTCCTGCTCCACCGGGTTGGCGAGGCCCGGGCCACCAATGGACATGTTGATCACCTTGGCGCCGCCGTCGACGGCCATCCGAATGCCACGGGCGATCCCCGTGTCGCTGTAGGACCCGCCGTCCTTGCGCATCTTGATGGGCAGGATCTTCACACCGGGGGCGATGCCGATCACCCCGTCGCTGCTGGGTTTCGCCGCGATGATGCCGGCCATGTGCGTGCCGTGCCCGTCGTCGTCGGACCGGCCGTCTCCGGAGGCGCCGTAACTGCGACCACCGGCGAGCACCTGACCGCGCAGGTCCGGATGGCTGGCCTCGACGCCGCTGTCGATCACGGCCACGACCACGCCCCGCCCGGTCGAGACCTTGTGCGCCTGATCGATCCGGAGCTCGTCCACATACCACTGTTCGGTCCGTCGGGGCGCGGCGGCCGCCGGCTGAGCGGCCCCTACCACCAGGAACCCCGCCAGCAGGCAGGCGGTCACCGGCCGGAGGCTTCCGACGTTCACCCTCATCCGTCCATCCTCATCGAAGGACACCCGGGGACGCCCCGTCACCAGGGCCCCACGGATCGTCATCCTCAGTCAACCACGACGAGTGCTCGGAGCCGGTGCCACCGCCGTGCCCGGCGCCGCCCGCGCCGCCCGCGCCGCCCATCATGCCGCCGCCCATCATTCCGGCGCCGCCGACGCCGGCACCACGCGCGCCGCCCGCCATCCCGGCACCGGCACCGCCAGCGCTGGCGCCAGCGGCGGTGCGCAGCGCGTTCGCGGCGCTCGTCATCGGCGGCAGCTTTCCGTTGCCGCCACCCACCATGCCGGGGATGCCACCCACGCCGATGCCGCCGCCGGCGCCGCCGCCCAGGCCACCGCCAGCGCCGATCCCGCCGGCCGAGCCGACGCCGGCCCCACCTCCGAAACCACCGCCGGCGCCACCGAGGCCGGCGCTGCCGACCCCGCCACCGCCGATGCCGCCACCAAGACCGCCGACGCCACTCGGGCTGGCGCCGGCCAGACCGCTGCTGTAGCCGGTGTCGCCGTCCGGGTAGCCCGGATAGCTGGAGCCCGTCGACGGAGGTATGAGCTGACCGGTGCCGCCGGTGGGCGGGCCATCGCCGATCCCACCGGGCTTGGTCGGGGAGAACGGGTCGACGGTGGACGTCGGACCGCCCGTGTCGCCGATGCCCGGTGGCCTGCTACCGATCGTGGGGCCGCCACCACCGATGTCGGGCTTCCCGCCGAAGTCACCACCACCGATGTCGGGCCGCCCCGTCGGCGGGACCCGGGGGTCCCGCTCGACCTCGTCCGATCCGCCGCTTCCGTCCGGCCTGTTCACGGCGAGCTTCGGACGCTCGGTGTCGACGGCCAGGGGCAGCGGGGCCATCGCGCCGTTCGCGGCATTCTGGTTGTCCCGGTACCAGTTGTCCAGGTGGGCTCCGGTGTCCCACCAGCCGCCCCGCTTCTGGTCACCGGCCTGGCCGTCGACCTTCATTGTCGCTTCCAGGTCGTCGGCCTTGTCACGGAACGCGCCGTCGGCGTACGAGGCGGGGTTGTTCTGGTAGTCCTGGCGCAGCGCGGCGAGGAACCCCGACGAGCTCTCGCCGTCGCGGGCATCGTCGAGCTCGGTGCCGTTGGGCAGACTCCACTCGTTGAACCCGAAGTCGTCCATCAGTGGGATCGGGATCGTGGTGACCGACTTACGGATGTCGCCCTCGATCCGCGTCAACGCGCCGCTGACGTTGGTCGTGTCGGTGATCAGATCCTCGATCTGCTTGCCGATCTTGCCCAGGTGCTCGCGGTACGCGTCACCACCACTGCCCTTCCAACCGGCGAGCATCCCGGGCAGACCGCCGACGTGTGGGCGTTCCTGGCCCGTCGCGATCGGGCCGACGAACGACCGACCGACGAGCGCGTCCCGCAACTGTTGCAGGCCGCTGGAGAGATTGCTCCAGCCCGCTCCGACCGATCCGACCGTTTCCGGGTCGGCGGAGAGCGTCACCTCACGGACGCACCGCTCCCAGGTTCCTCCAGCCATGACGTCCCCCTCAGGCCGTGTACGGGTAGGTGGGTGCACCGCTGGCAGTGGGCGGCGGCGCCGCCTCGCCCAGCAGTCGCTCGATCTCCTTGCCGTTGGCGCCGTTACGCGCCTCGGTGTCGCGGAAGGCCTTGGCGATCTCCTCGGTGCCCTCCTTGAGCGCGGTGAGCTTCTGGGAGAGCGTCGTGAGGTGCGCTTCCACGTTCACCGTTGACGTCTCCAGGGCCCGCCACTGCATGCGGGCTTCCTCGTAGGCGCCGAAGGGGGTGCCGTTCGGAACGGTCTGGGCGTTGTTGCTGTCGCCCTTCATCCGCTCCTTGATGCGTTCCATCTCGTACTTGAGGGTGTCGTCGATGTACTGCCTGAGCCGCTCGATGTACGTGGCGGCCGCGTCCAGGTCTTCGACGCTGACCTGCAGGTCGCCGATGCTCGGCGGCGGGATGTTACCCATGCGCTTCCTCCCCCGTCCCCGACCCGCCGGGTCGGTCCATGTCAGACGCAGCGTATCGAGTCTGACCTAGTCGGGGCAGCCCCAGCCACCAGCACGTGGTACAGATGGCGGCCGATCTCGGGGATCGTCCGGTGCGGGCCACCGCGCGGCGCCGAGCCCGAACAGCGCCAACGGGCCCGCGAGACGCGGGCCCGTTGGGCGACATGTCGGATGTGGAGGGTGGTGAGGTCACCGCCGGCCGGCGCTGCCCGAAGGCAGCCCGGTCAGGGGTGCGAGTGCGAGTGGCCCGACGGGACCTTCATGCCGTTGCCACCCAGCGGGGTGAGCGGCAGCAGCTTCTTGCCGGTGGGGCCGATCTGGATCTCGGTGTCCATGGATGGGCAGACGCCGCAGTCGAAGCAGGGCGTCCACCGGCAGTCGTCCTGCTCGAACTCGCTGAACGAGTCCTGCCAGTCCTGCCAGAGCCAGTCCTTGTCCAGGCCCGAGTCGAGGTGGTCCCAGGGCAGGACCTCCAGCTCGTCGCGCTGGCGGGTGGTGTACCAGTCGAGGTCCACCCCGAACGCCGGCAGCGTCTCGGCCGCCGCGTCCACCCAGCGCTGGTACGAGAAGTGCTCGCTCCACCCGTCGAACCGGCCGCCGTTCTCCCAGACCTTGCGGATCACCGAGCCGACCCGGCGGTCACCCCTGGAGAGCAGCCCTTCGATGAGCGACGGCTCGCCGTCGTGGTAGCGGTAGCCGATGGCACGGCCCAGCGAGCGGTCCGCGTTGATGGCCTGCTTGAGGATCTTGAGCCGGTGGTCGATGACCTCCGGACGGTCCATCGCGGCCCACTGGAACGGGGTGTGCGGCTTCGGCACGAACCCGCCGATGGAGACCGTGCAGCGGATGTCCTTGGAGCCGGTCGCGGCCCGGCCGGCCCTGATCACCTCGTGCGCCATCTCGGCGATCTCGAGGACGTCCTCGTCGGTCTCGGTGGGCAGGCCGCACATGAAGTAGAGCTTCACCTGCCGCCAGCCGTTGGTGTACGCGGTGACGACCGTACGGATCAGGTCTTCCTTCGTCACCATCTTGTTGATGACCTTGCGGATCCGCTCCGATCCGCCCTCCGGGGCGAAGGTCAGCCCGGTACGCCGCCCGTTGCGGGACAGCTCCTGCGCGAGGTCGATGTTGAAGGCGTCCACCCGGGTCGAGGGCAGCGACAGCGAGACGTTGGTGCCCTCGTACTGCTGGGCGAGGCCCGAGCACATGTCACCGATCTCGGAGTGGTCCGCCGAGGAGAGTGACAGCAGGCCGACCTCGGAGAAGCCGGAGAACTCCAGGCCCTCGCGGACCATCTGCGCGACAGTGGTGATCGACCGCTCCCGCACCGGCCGGGTGATCATCCCGGCCTGGCAGAACCGGCAGCCTCGGGTGCAGCCCCGGAAGATCTCCACCGCGTACCGCTCGTGCACCGTCTCGGCCAGCGGAACGAGGGGCTTCTTCGGGTACGGCCAGGCGTCCAGGTCCATCGTCGTGCGCTTGTGCACCCGGAACGGCACGTCCGCCCGGTTCGGCACGACCCGCTGGATCCGGCCGTCCGGCAGGTAGTCGACGTCGTAGAAGCGCGGCACGTAGACGCTCTCGGTGCGGGCCAGCCGCAGCAGCAGCTCGTCGCGGCCGCCCGGCGAGCCCTCGGCCTTCCACTCCCGGACGATCGCCGTGATCTCCAGGACCGCCTCCTCGCCGTCACCGAGCACCGCGGCGTCGATGAAGTCGGCGATCGGCTCCGGGTTGAACGCGGCGTGCCCGCCGGCCACGATCACCGGGTCGGCGTCGGTGCGGTCGGCGGCCAGCATCGGGATGCCGGCCAGGTCGATCGCGGTGAGCATGTTGGTGTAACCCAGCTCGGTGGAGAAGGAGATGCCGAACACGTCGAACCCGCGCACCGCCCGGTGCGCGTCGACGGTGAACTGCGGCACGCCGTGCGTGCGCATCAGCGTCTCCAGGTCCGGCCAGACCGCGTACGTCCGCTCGGCGAGGGTGTCGGGCAGCTCGTTGAGCACCTCGTAGAGAATCTGCACGCCCTGGTTGGGCAGGCCCACCTCGTAGGCGTCGGGATACATCAGCGCCCAACGCACGGTGGCCGAGTCCCAGTCTTTCGTCACCGCACCCAACTCGCCCCCGACGTACTGGATGGGCTTGGAGATCTGGGGTAGCAGCGGCTCGAGCTGAGACCACACGGAGTTGGTCGCGGCCGCGCGCGGCGTCTTGGACGGGGCACTCATGATGCCCAAGGGTACGCGTTCGTCCGGCGGCGATCGCGCGCACGCCCGATCGGCGGTGGTGGCGGCGCGGTACTAACCTCGGGTCGGCGCGAGAGGAGATTGCCGCGATGCCGGAGCCCCAGCCGGGAGCACGGCCGGCCGACGGGAGCACCCCGGGCGCGGAGCCGGAGCGGGACCCGGCGGTCGCCGACGAGCCGACCTCCCCACCCGTACCCTCGGACCAGCCGGAACCCTCGGACCAGCCAGAAACCCCAGACCAGCCGGAACCTGCCGCCACCGCGGAGGTCCCGGCACCCAGGTGGAGCGGTTCGGCTCCGGTGCCGCCGCCGCTGCCACGCCGGTCCAGCTGGGGCGAGTCGGCCGAGCCGACCCCTCCCCCGCCGGTCTCCTTCGGGCCGCCGGAGCACCAGACGCCGGTCGACCCGTGGGCCGGCGTGGACACCGGCGGCTGGGACCTGCCCTCCCCCGAACTGCCCCCGCTGCCACCGACGATGTCGTATCCGACGCCGCCGGAGACCCGGCAGTGGTCCGGTCCGCCCGCTCCCCCGGCCGGTTCGCACCCCGTGCCGCCGCTCGCCGGGCCGCACCCGGTGCCGCCGCCGGCTGCCCCGCGCGCACCGCAGGCCATCGGACCCATGGTGCCGGCCCGACCGATGTCGCCACCCGCGCCACCCGCGCCGACGAAGGTGCCGAAGGTGCCGAAGCAGCGCCGGCGATCCACCGCGCCGCCACCACCGACGCCGCCGGGCTGGCAGGCCCCCAAGGGGTACGTGCCGGTACCGGTCCGTCGGCGACGCCGCTGGCCGTGGCTGCTGCTGCTCACCCTGGCGTGCTGCTGTGGCTGCCCCGCCTACTACGGGTTCCCGATCTCGGCCCAGTACCCGGCGCGCGCGGCACTGCCCGTCCAGGTGGACGACCTCAGCCTGCGGCAGGACGGCCGCAGCACGGAGACCGCCAAACAGTTGGAGAACGAGGTACGCAAGGAGCACTGGCTGGCCGAGGACACGTTCGCCGGCCTCTACGCCACGACGAGCGGCAAGCGGGTGACGGTCTTCGGCGGCACCGGCTTCCGACTGAGCCCCGAGTCGGACGCGGAGGCCGAGATCAGCCGGCTCACCGAGCGGTACGCGCTGGATGCCCCGGAGAGCGTGGACACCGGTGTACGGGGCAGGCACGAACGGTGTGCGGTGGGTAGCGCCGACGGCAGCGCCGTGGTGGTCTGCACATCGGTCGACCACGGCAGCATCGCCACCGGCGTGTTCACCCGACTCTCCGTCGCCGACAGTGCCGACCTGCTGGCCACCCTGCGCGCCCAGATCGTCCAACCCGAGCGGGGCTGAGCGGCGAAAGGCGGTAGCTGGGGCCGGGGCCCGCGGCCGGGGTCAGGCGTCTCGGGTCGGGTCCGGGTGGGCGCGCGGCGGGGCGTAGCGGGGCACGTACTCCTGGCCGGTGAGCTTCTGGATCTCACTCATCAGCTCGTCGGTCATCTGCCGCAGCGACGTGCGGTCGTCCGGTCGGCCGCTGAAGTCCAGCGGCTTGCCGAATCGAACCGTGATCTTGGCAGTGCCCGGCCGGGGCACCCGGGCACCGATCGGCTGCGCCTTGTCCGTGCCGATCATGCCGACCGGGATGATCGGCACGCCGGCCGAGATCGCCAGACGGGCCGCGCCGGTACGCCCGCGGTAGAGCTTGCCGTCCGGCGAGCGGGTGCCCTCCGGGTAGACCACCACCAGGTCACCGCCCTTGAGCGCCGGGATCGCCGCGTCGAACGCGGACAGCGCCGCCCGACCACCGGCCCGCTCGACCGGGATCGCGCCCAGGCCGGTGAGGACGAACTTGGAGATCGCACCCTTCACGCCGGCGCCCTTGAAATATTCCGACTTGGCCCAGAACGCCAGGTGCCGGGGCACGACCGTGCCGAGGAACAGCTCGTCGGCCACCGAGAGGTGGTTGCCGGCGAAGACCGCGCCACCGATCTCCGGCACGTGTTCCAGCCCCTCCACGGTCGGGCGGAACGCCAACCGCAGCGTGGGCGCCACGGTGAGCTTGCCGATGGTGTAGAGCAGGGGCACTGGTCCTCCGGCAGATCAGGTGCGAACAGGCGGTGTCACGGTAGCGGACGCCTCCATACCTCCCAGACGGAGGTGGTGAGGCGCCCGCACCCTGGCGATGGTCCGTTATACCCGGCGGACGACCACAGTTACCCGCTCACCATCGCCGACCTCGCCAGCGAAGCCCGCAAGGCCCTCAACGGCGGAGCCGCCCGGGCTCTCAACGGCGGAGCCGCCCGGGCCCTCGGTGAAGTCCACCGAGTCGGCCAGCACCTCCGCGGAGACGAAGTCGACGTACGCGGCCACCGCCGCGCGTACCTCGTCGGACGCCGACACCGACACCACGATCCGGTCCGAGACGTCCAGGTCGGCGTCCCGGCGGGCCTGCTGCACGACCCGCACCACGTCGCGGGCCAGCCCCTCGGCGGCCAACTCCGCAGTGACATCGGTGTCCAGCACCACCACGCCCTCGCCGCCGGGCAGCGGCGCGGAGTGCTCGGCGTCGGCCGCGACCAGGCGTAGCTCGTACTCGCCCTCGGCGAGGGTGACGCCGGCGGCCACCGGGGCGCCGTCGACCAGCTCCCACTCGCCAGCCTTGACCGCCTTGATCACCTGTTGCACCTGCTTGCCGACCCGCGGGCCGAGCGCCCGGGGCACCACCGTCAACACCTGCTCGCAGTACGCGGACAGCTCCGCGCTGAACTCCACCGTCTTCACGTTGACCTCGTCGGCGACCAGGTCGGCGAACGGCCGCAGCTGCTCCGCGACCGGCGAGGCCACTGTCAGCGTGGACAGCGGCAGTCGCACCCGCAGCCCCTTGGCCTTGCGCAGCGACAGCGCCGCCGAGGCGACCGCCCGCACGTTGTCCATCGCGGCGACCAGGTCGTGGTCGGCCGGGAACTCGCTCGCCTCCGGCCAGTCGGTCAGGTGCACCGAACGCTCCCCGGTCAGGCCACGCCAGATCTCCTCGGCGGTCAGCGGCGCGAGCGGCGCCACCACCCGGCAGAGGGTCTCCAGCACCGTCGACAGGGTGTCGAAGGCGTTGGCGTCACCGGACCAGAACCGGTCCCGGGACCGGCGCACGTACCAGTTGGTCAGCGCGTCCAGGTAGGACCGGACGGTGGCGCAGGCGCCCGAGATGTCGTACGCGTCCATCTGCGCGCCGACGGTCGACACCAGCTCGTTCGTCTTCGCCAGCACGTACCGGTCGAGCAGGGTGCCCGCGGCGTCCCCGCCGCCGGTCGGCTCGGCGTCGGTCTTCCGCTTGGCCCGGTACCCGTCGGCGTTGGCGTAGAGCGTGAAGAAGTACCACACGTTCCACAGCGGCAGCAGCACCTGCCGGACGGCGTCGCGGATGCCCGCCTCGGTGACCGCCATGTCCCCACCGCGCAGCACCGGCGAGGACATCAGCATCCAGCGCATCGCGTCCGAGCCGTACGCGTCGAAGGCGTGGTAGACGTCGGGGTAGTTGCGCAGGCTCTTGGACATCTTGCGTCCGTCCGAGCCGAGCAGGATGCCGTGGCTCAGGCAGTTGCGGAACGCCGGCCGGTCGAACAGCGCGGTGGCCAGCACGTGCATCGTGTAGAACCAGCCGCGGGTCTGCCCGATGTACTCGACGATGAAGTCACCCGGGTAGTGGTGCTCGAACCAGTCCGCGTTCTCGAACGGGTAGTGCACCTGGGCGAACGGCATCGACCCGGACTCGAACCAGCAGTCCAGCACCTCCGGCACCCGGCGCATCATCGACGCACCCGTAGGGTCGTCCGGGTTGGGGCGGACCAGGTCGTCCACCGCCGGCCGGTGCAGGTCGGTCAGGCGTACGCCGAAGTCCCGCTCGATGTCGGCCAGCGAGCCGTAGACGTCCAGGCGCGGGTAGTTCGGGTCGTCGGACTTCCACGCCGGAATCGGCGAGCCCCAGAACCGGTTCCGGCTGATCGACCAGTCCCGGGCGTTGGCCAGCCACTTGCCGAACGAGCCGTCCTTGATGTGGCCGGGCGTCCAGTTGATTTCCTGGTTCAGCTCGACCATCCGGTCCCGGAACTGGGTCACCGCGACGAACCACGACGACACCGCCTTGTAGACCAGCGGGGTCTCGCAGCGCCAGCAGTGCGGGTACGAGTGGGTGTAGGTGTCCTGCTTGAGCACCACCCCCCGGTCCTTCAGCTCCCGGATCACCGGCTTGTTGACGTCGAAGACCTGCTCACCCTGGTATGGCGGGACCAGCGCGGTGAACCGGGTGTGGTCGTCGACAGTGACGATGGTGGGGATGCCGGCGGCGTTGCAGACGTTCTGGTCGTCCTCACCGAAGGCCGGGGCCAGGTGCACGATCCCGGTGCCGTCCTCGGTGGTGACGAACTCCGCGCCGAGCACCTGGTAGGCGTTCTCCCCGGCCTGCTCGACGAGAAAGTCGAACAGCGGCGTGTAGCGGCGCCCGGCCAGGTCCCGGCCGTACACACTGCCGACCTGCTCGTAGCCCTCCAGCTCCTTGGCGTACGCGGCCAGCCGCGCCGCCCCCACCAGGTAGCGGGCGCCGTCGCGTTCGAGCACCGCGTACTCGATGTCGGGCCCGACGGCGAGCGCCAGGTTCGACGGCAGGGTCCACGGCGTGGTGGTCCAGACGCCCAGCTTGACCGGCCCGCGCACCAGCTCCGGCGCGGACTCGTCGGCGGTCAGCTCGAACCACACCGACAGCGTGGGGTCGTGCCGGTCCCGGTAGACGTCGTCCATCCGGGTCTCGGTGTTCGACAGCGGCGTCTCACAACGCCAGCAGTACGCCAGCACCCGGAAGCCCTCGTAGATCAGACCCTTGTCGTGCAGGGTCTTGAAGGCCCACATGACGCTTTCCATGTAGTCCAGGTCGAGGGTCTTGTAGTCGTTGGTGAAGTCGACCCACCGGGCCTGCCGGTTGATGTACCGCTCCCAGTCCTGGGTGAACTCCAGCACCGAGGTGCGGCAGGCCTCGTTGAACCGGTCCACGCCCAGGTCGATGATCTCGGCCTTGCTGGTGATGCCGAGCTGCTTCTCGGCCACCACCTCGGCGGGCAGGCCGTGGCAGTCCCAGCCGAAGCGCCGCTCGACGTGCCGGCCGCGCATGGTCTGGTAGCGGGGCACCACGTCCTTGACGTAGCCGGTGAAGAGGTGACCGTAGTGCGGCAGGCCGTTGGCGAACGGCGGGCCGTCGTAGAAGACGTACTCGTTCTTGCCGTCCGTACCGGCGGGGCGGGCCTCGATGCTGGCCTCGAAGGTCTTGTCGGCCGTCCAGTGCTCCAGCACCCGGCGCTCGACCGCGGGCAGGTCCGGGCTCGCCGGGACACCGGCGGCGGTCGGGTCGTGCAACGGATAGGCCATCGGGGGTCGCTCTCCTCATGCAGCTCACTCAACGTGGGTCTGCGAGGACGAACCTCCGGGTACGCCTGGAATGGCGCTCCCGGGTGGCCCGCGGTACCACCCCGCTTGGCGGTCAGGATCGACCGCCCGCTCATTACCGGCTGTGACGGGCCGCACCCGTCCGGTTCTACTGGGCCGGTTGCCCGGCTGTTCTTCCGGAGGCTCACCGGTGATGGCCGGGTCATCGCCTTACGGTGTCCAACGATACTCGACGCGCCCACCGCCACGCCTTCGAGTGACGGCGAACCCGACCAGGGGCGGGAGAGCCGCCTTGACGCGTTGTGTGCCGCTCCCCAGAATTCAGCGGGTGTCCACCATAAGTTACGCCGAATACCGCGCGATGCGCCGGTTTCCTGCCCTCGACGGGCTCCGTGCGATCGCCGCGGTGATCGTCGTCGCCTTCCACTTCGGGGGGCCGCGATGGACCTGGCTCTCCGGCTGGGTGGGCGTTCAACTGTTCTTCGTGCTCTCCGGCTTTCTGATCACCACGCTGATGCTGCGCGAGGAGGAGTCGCGGGGGCGGGTGTCGTTGCGCTCCTTCTACGTCCGGCGCTTCTTCCGGATCCTGCCGGTCTACCTGGTGGTGCTCGCCGCGACGTACGCCCTCGCGCACCTCAACGGCGCCAGCACGAGGCTCCGCGAATCGATGCCGTACTACCTGCTCATGGTCAACGAGTTCGCGCCGAACCAGGCGTTCCCGCACTCCTGGACGATCGCGATCGAGTGGAAGTTCTACCTGGTGTGGCCGCTGCTCGCCTTCGTGTTCGTCC
The DNA here is from genome assembly GCF_040607155.1 of Micromonospora sp. NPDC005324. Classification (NCBI taxonomy): domain Bacteria; kingdom Bacillati; phylum Actinomycetota; class Actinomycetes; order Micromonosporales; family Micromonosporaceae; genus Micromonospora; species Micromonospora sp. NPDC005324. The sequence goes on from NZ_JBEXGE010000033.1 coordinate 70,488, forward strand.
GTGCCGCGTTTCTGCGCCGGATGGCGGTGACGGTGCTGGCCATCGCCGCTCTGGTCGCGCTGATCCCGTTCGAGAAGGACTGGCCCTACTGGCCGATCCACTACGTGTCGATCCTGGTGGGCTGCCTGCTGGCGGTCGTCCTGCACCACCCCCGGGGGTACGCGCTGTTCCGGCCGTTGACCAGCCCCGTGGCGTCGCTCGCCGTAGTCGTCGGGTTCGTCGCCGTGCACCTGGCGCTGCCGTACTGGCCGCCCGCCGCGGACGGCCACGCGGAGTCGATGATCGGCGTGTACGCGGTGGCCGTGGCGCTACTGCTCCCCGCCATGCTGGCCCCTGGCCTGCCGACGAAACTGCTCTCCTGGCGACCGCTGGTGTGGGTGGGCGAACGCTCCTACTCGCTCTACCTGGTGCAGTACCTCGCCATGACGACGGTGATCGCGCTGGTCCCGTCGTACGCCGGGCACAGCACCCGGTTGTTCGTGGCCACCACCGTGGTCGGCCTGCTCGCCGCCGACCTGCTCTACCGCTGGGTGGAGCAGCCGATGATCGGGGCGGGACGCCGGTTCTCCGGACGGGGAAGGGCGGCCCCCGGCACCCCGCCCGCGGCACCGGCCTCCGCACCAGCACCCGCCGCGCCGATGTCCGCCACGGCCGACGACCCGTCCGAGCGCACGGTGCCCGCCCTGCCGATCCTCACCCCCGGCGGCGACCGCCGCTGATCATGAGGTGAAGCGGCGCGTGCACGAAGGCCGCCTGCGGCCCGAATGTGGCGGCATGAGCGAGGTCACAACCCTGGTTGTCACGACCCGCCCCGGCCCGGCCGTCATAACGGTGTCGGACCGATCAGGAGGTAGTCGTGCAACGGATGAACCCGGCCGAGGTCGCACCGCAGGCGTACAAGGCCGTCATGGGGTTGGAGAAGTACGTCCAGGCGAACGTCGACCGCACAGTGCTGGAGCTGGTGAAGCTGCGGGCGTCGATGATCAACGGGTGCGCGTACTGCGTGGACATGCACAGCCGGGACGCGCTCGCGGACGGCGAGTCGAGCCGGCGGCTGTTCGCTGTCGCCACCTGGCGGGAGGCGCCCTTCTTCGACGAGCGGGAGCGGGCCGCGCTGGCCCTCACCGACGCGGTCACCCGGCTCGGCGAGCACGGGGTGCCGGACGAGGTGTGGGATGACGCCGCGAAGGTCTGGTCGGAGAAGGAACTGGCCGACCTGGTCATGGCGATTGCCACAATCAACGTGTGGAATCGGATCGGCGTGACGTTGCGGCTGGAGCCCCCGGCCCAGGTGTGACCACCGAGGCGGCAGCAGAGGCGGCCGGTGCGCTCGATGCGCACCGGCCGATGCTGCTCGGGCTCGCGTACCGCCTGCTCGGCAGCCGGCACGACGCGGAGGACGTGCTCCAGGAGGCGTACCTGCGCTGGCTGGGTGTGGACCGGGCGCGGGTCGAGGAGCCGCGCCGGTACCTGTCCCGGGTGGTCACCCGGTTGGCCCTGGACCGGCTGCGCGCCCGGCAGGCGGCCCGCGAGACGTACGTCGGGACGTGGCTGCCCGAGCCGGTGCCGACCGCGCCCTCGCCGTTCGGGCCGTTGGACCGGGTGGAGCTGCGCGACTCGCTCTCCACCGCGTTGCTGCACGTCCTGGAGCGGCTCACCCCGCCGGAGCGGGCGGTGTACGTCCTGCACACGGCCTTCGACCTGCCGTACGCGGAGATCGCCGAGATCCTGGACCGGTCCGTCGCCGACTGCCGGCAGTTGTCCCACCGGGCGACCGCGCGGGTACGGCAGGAGCAGCGTCGGTTCACCGCCAGCCGTCCGGAGCGGGAGCGGCTGCTGGACGCGTTCCTCGCCGCCGCCCGCGACGGCGACCTGGCGAGGCTCACCGACCTGGTGGCCGCCGACGCCGCCGCGTGGAACGACGGCGGCGGTCGGGTGCGGGCCGCCCTCAACCCGGTCACCGGCGCGGACCGGATAGCCCGGTTCTACGTCGGGGTCTACGGCCCGCGTCATCGAGTGACGATGGATCCGGTCGAGCTCAACGGGGAACCGGCGATGCTGATCACCCGTGCGGACGGCAGTCGGTACACGCTGACCATCGCCGCGGCCGACGGACGGATCACCGGGATCTACGTGGTCGGCAACCCGGCGAAGGTGCCGGCGGTCGGCTGAACCCGGGCGTCGTCTCGGTCGGCCCCGGTCGGGTGGCCGTCAGCCCAGCTCGGGGAACCAGAGCGCGATCTCGCGCTTGGCGCTGTCCGTCGAGTCGGAGGCGTGCACCAGGTTCTCCCGGTTGGACAGCGACAGGTCACCCCGGATGGTGCCGGCGACGGCCCTGCGCCCGTCGGTGGCGCCGACCAACCCGCGGACCACGTCGATGACCTGGTCGCCGGAGAGCACCAGGGCGACCAGCGGGCCGCCGGTCATGAAATCCTTCAGCGGCGGGTAGAACGCCTTGTCGACGTGCTCGGCGTAGTGCTCGTCGGCGAGCGCGGCGTCCATCGTCCGGTGCGCCATCGCGTCGATCCGCAGCCCCTTGCGCTCGAAGCGGGAGAGGACCTCGCCGACCAGGCCGCGGCGGACCGCGTCGGGCTTGATCAGAACGAGGCTGCGCTCATCCGGGCTGTTGCTGGACACGCTGGGTTCCTCCTGTACGCGCTGAACGCTTGGGATCGGTACGGTCAGCCTAGCGACCCGGTCCCGGCGCCGGCGCGGCGGCCGGTCTTTCCCCCGGTGGCCGATCCGGCCTAGCCTGGCCCTGACCCCCGGGAGGTCCACTGTGGCGAATGGCGGGAACCGACCCATCGCGCCGGTACGCAAGCTGATCGGCACGGTGCTGGGCACCGTGGCCACGTTCGTCGTCCTGTTCGGGCTGGGCATGACCAGTTGGGCCATCGTGGCTCTCGGGGTCGCCCTGCTGGTGCTGGCGATCGCGCTGGCGACCGTACGCGGCGGCGGTCGCACCTGGGTCGTCGGCGTCGGCCATGTGCACAGCGCCTCCGAACCACCAACCCAGTACGCGTTCGGCCGCTGCGAACTGCAACTGGTGCTCGACGCCCCTGGCCTGCCACCACGGTCCAAAAAGATCATCGAGCCGAGGGTGCCGGTCTCCAAGTGGCCGTCGCTGGGCCAGACCCTGCCGATCCGGGTCGCTCTGGACGACCAGCGGCACGTCAAGGTCCTCTGGGACGAGGTGCCCACCCACGCCGAGACCGCCGCTGCCGTCGCCGATCTCCCGCCGGAGTTCGCCGAGGCGGAGGCGATGGACGATCTGCTGATCCAGCAGGACGCGCCGCCGTGGGCCGACCGGGCACCCGATGACGACTTCCGCGACGACTTCCGCGACCCGGTCGGCGACCCGTTCCGGGACCCGCTCGGTGACCCGCTGCGCAGCGACCCGCGGCGCGACGACCCTCGGCATGACGACCTGCGGCGTGACGACAACCGGCGCGACGACCCGGGCGTCATGCCCGAGGAGCGTGAGCCCGTGGTGATGCACCAGAGCCCGGGTGGCCCGGTGGTGTTGGAGGGCGTCGTCGTCGAGCCGCAGGCCGGTGGGCTGCCCCGACGGGCGACTACTCCCGCACCGCGCCCGCCCGCCGAGGAGCGCTTCGACGAGCCCGCGGCCGACCGGTTCGACGCGTCGGAGGCGGGCGGCGCGACCGCCCCACCCGCCGAGGACCCCGTCGACCAGCCCAGCGCGCAGCGCTTCGAGCAGCCCAGCGCGCGGCGCTTCGACCCTCCGCCCGCGCAGCGGTCCGGCCCCGGCGCGGTCGACCCGCTGGACCCACTCGATCTTCCACTGGACGATCCCTCCCCGGCCGGCGCCGCACGCGCGACAGTGACCGACGAGGAACTGGACCAGGCGATCTTCGGGTTCGACACCGACTCGGCCGCGGACCCGACCGGGCCGATCAGCGGGGTGGGCCTCACCCTGCTGGTCACCGACCTGCCCCGGTCGCTCGGCTTCTACCGCGACGTGCTCGGCTTCAGCGAGGTCGACCAGGGTGCTCACAACGCGGTCCTCGCCTCCGGGACGACCCGCATCGTCCTGCGCGAGGTGACCGGGGCGGCGCCCATCAGCCGCCGACTCGTGCACGTCAACCTCGAGGTGAACGACATCGAGGCGGCGTACGAGCGGTTGCGCGAGTCGGGCGTCCGCTTCACGTACGCGCCCCGGGTGGTCAACCGCGGCACCAAGCTGGAGGTGTGGGCGGCGGCCTTCCGCGACCCGGACGGCCACGGCGTCGCGCTCACCCAGTGGCGCGAACGCGCCGACGCCTGACCGGCCCGTCTTCGGACGGCGCCGGCCGGGTCCGGCATCAGCCGAGAATGACGCGGCGAACGTGCAACGCGTACGCCCAGACCAGGGCGAAGATGACGCCCAGCCCGAGCAGCGACCAGTGCAGCAGTCCGCCCAGCAACAGCAGGCCCTGGAGCACTGTGCCGGCGTTCCAGGCCCACTGGCGACGCATCATGCCGGCGAGCACCACGGCGGCCACCGCCAGTGCCACGACCGCCCCGATCGCGGCGCCGCCCAGGTCACCGCCGACCACCCGGATCGGCTGGATCGCCAGCAGCAGCACCAGCGCCTCCAGACTGAGCGTGCCAGCGCCGAGACCGCGTACCGCCCGCTCCGGGTTGCGTAACCCGGAGCGTCGCGGTTGCCCGGCCGTGGGCTCCTCCCCCGCCGGCTGCTCGACCGGCGGACCGGTCGGGTCCTCGGTGGGGCGCGGGTCCCGCTCCGGGCTGGTCATCGCTTCAGCAGCCGACGGGCGTCGGCGACCGTCACCACCGAACCGGTGATCAGAACCCCGACCCCGCTCAGCTCACCGGGGACGTCCTCCTCGGCCATCGCCACCGCCAGCTCGATCGCATCCGGCATCTCCTCCGCCGAAGCCACCCGCTCCTCGCCGAAGATCTCGGCGGCCAGCGGGGCGAGTTCCTCCGTCGGCATCGCCCGTGGCGAGCTGTTGCGGGTGACCACCACCTGGTCGACCACCGGCTCCAGCAACTCCAGCAGCGCTTCCGCGTCCTTGTCTGCCAGTACGCCGATCACGGCCACCAGCTTGCTGAACGCGAACTCCTCCTGGAGCGCGGTGACTGTGGCCTTCATGCCGTGCGGGTTGTGCGCACCGTCCAGCAGGATGGTCGGGGCGTTGCGGACCCGCTCCAGCCGACCCGGGGAGCTGGTCGAGGCGAAGCCCTCCCGGACCGCCTCGATGTCCAGCTGACGTCGAGCCCCCGCACCCAGGAACGCCTCCACGGCGGCGAGCGCCATCGCCGCGTTCTGCGCCTGGTGGGCACCGTGCAGCGGAATGAACACGTCGTCGTACACGCCGCCCAGCCCCTGGAGGGTGAGCACCTGACCGCCGACCGCGACCGCCCGACCCAGCACGCCGAACTCGCCGCCCTCCCGAGCGAGCGTGGCCCCGACCTCGGCGCAGCGTTCGAGGAGGGGCCCAGCGGCCTCCTCCTCCTGGGCCGCCGAGATCACTGTGGCCCCCGGGTGGATGATGCCGGCCTTGGCCAGCGCGATGTCCTGGAGCGTGTCACCGAGCCACTCGGTGTGGTCCAGGCCGATCGGGGTGATCACGCAGACCCCCGCCTGGAGGACGTTCGTGGCGTCCTCGGCGCCACCGAGGCCGACCTCGACCACAGCGATGTCGACCGGCGCGTCGGCGAACGTGGCGAACGCCAGCGCGGTGGTCATGTCGAAGTACGTCAGCGGCTCGTCGGATCGCGCGTCGACCAGCTCGGCCAGTGGCTTGATCTCCCGGTACACCGACGCGAACCGTTCCTCGCTGACCGGCTCCCCGTCCAGGCTGATCCGCTCCCGGACGGTCTCCAGGTGCGGGCTGGTGTACCGCCCGGTGTGCAGCCCGTGCGCCCGCAGCAGCGAGTCGATCATCCGCGCGGTGGAGGTCTTGCCGTTGGTGCCGGTCAGGTGGATCGCCGGGTACGCCCGCTGCGGGCTGCCGAGCAGGTCGAGCAGCGACTCGATCCGGTCCAGCTCGAAGACCATGCGGGTGAAACCGCGGGCGTTCAGCTCGGCCTCGACGGCGGCGAATTCGTTACGGTCGGTCACGAGGGCAGTGTCTCCAGAGCAGCGTTGATCCGGACCAGGTCGGCCTCGGCGGTGGCGAGCCGGTCGCGGATCTTCGCGACCACCGGCTCGGGGGCCTTGCCGATGAAGGCCGGGTTGTCGAGCTTCGCCCGGGCCTGCGCGACCTCCTTCTCGGCTGCCGCGTGGTCCTTCGTCAGCCGGGCCCGCTCGGCGGCCACGTCGATCGACCCCCGGGTGTCCAACGCGACACCGACCGCGCCGGGCATGGCCAGCGTGGCGCTGGCCTGGAAGTCGTCACCGGCCGGATCCAACCGGACCAGCGAACGGATCAGCGGCTCGTGGGCGGCGATACCCGCGCCGGACAGCCCGTCCAGGCGGGCAGCCACCCGCTGCGTGGGGCGCAGCCCCTGGTCGGAACGGAACCGGCGGATCTCGGTGACCACCCGCTGCACGCCGACCAGCTCGGCCTCGGCGGCGTCGTCGACCAGCGACCGGTCGGCCACCGGCCAGGCGGCGGCCTGCACCGTCTCGCCGCCGGTCAGCGCGAGCCACAGCTCCTCGGTGACGAACGGGATGACCGGGTGCAGCAGCCGCAGCAGCTGGTCGAGCACGTGCCCGAGCACCCGGCGGCTGGCCTCCGCGCGCTCACCGCCCTCGGCGAGCACCGGCTTGCTCAGCTCGACGTACCAGTCACAGACGTCGTCCCAGGCGAAGTGGTACAGCAGGTCGCACACCTTGGCGAACTCGTACGCCTCGAACTGCTCGTCGACCTCGGCGGTGACGTGCGCCAGCCGGGACAGGATCCACCGGTCGACTGTGGAGAGCTGCTCGGTGGGCGGCAGGTCGCCCGTGGTGTGCGCGCCGTTCATCAGGGCGAACCGGGTGGCGTTCCAGAGCTTGTTGCAGAAGTTGCGGGAGCCTTGGCACCACTCCTCGCTGACCGGGACGTCCTGGCCGGGGTTCGCGCCCCGCGCCAGGGTGAACCGGGTGGCGTCCGCGCCGTACCGGTCGATCCAGTCCAGCGGGTCGACCACGTTGCCGAACGACTTCGACATCTTCTTGCCGAACTGGTCGCGCACCATGCCGTGCAGCGCGACCACGTCGAAGGGCGGCCGGCCGTCCATCGCGTAGAGGCCGAACATCATCATCCGGGCGACCCAGAAGAACAGGATGTCGTACCCGGTGACCAGCACGCTGGTCGGGTAGAACTTCGCCAGGTCCGGGGTCTGCTCGGGCCAGCCCAGGGTGGAGAACGGCCACAGGCCGCTGGAGAACCAGGTGTCCAGGACGTCCTCGTCCTGGTGCCAGCCCTCGCCGGTCGGCGGCGCCTCGTCGGGGCCGACGCAGACGATCTCGCCCGCCGGGCCGTACCAGACCGGGATGCGGTGCCCCCACCACAGCTGGCGGGAGATGCACCAGTCGTGCATGTTGTCGACCCAGGCGAAGTAGCGCTTGGCCAGCTCGGCCGGCTCGATACGGACCCGGCCGTCGCGCACCGCGTCACCCGCGGCCTGGGCCAGGGGGGCGGTGTTGACGAACCACTGCAACGACAGCCGCGGCTCGACGGTGGTCTTGCACCGCGAGCAGTGCCCGACCGCGTGCACGTACGGGCGCTTCTCGGCGACGATCCGGCCCTGCTCCCGCAGCGCCGCCACGATCGCGGGCCGCGCCTCGAACCGGTCCAACCCCTCGAACGGGCCGGGCACGGTGATCACGCCACGCTCGTCCATCACGGTCAGCGCGGGCAGGTCGTGCCGCTGGCCGATCTCGAAGTCGTTCGGGTCGTGGGCCGGGGTCACCTTGACCATGCCGGTGCCGAAGGACGGGTCGACGTGCGCGTCGGCGACGATCGGGATCCGGCGGCCGGTCAGCGGCAGCTCGACCTCGGTGCCGATCAGGTGCTGGTAGCGCTCGTCGTCGGGGTGCACCGCCACGGCGGTGTCGCCGAGCATCGTCTCGGCCCGGGTGGTGGCCACCACGACCTCGTCGCTGTAGCGGATCGAGATCAGCTCGCCGTCGTCGTCGGTGTGCTCGACCTCGATGTCGGAGAGCGCCGTGAGGCAGCGCGGACACCAGTTGATGATCCGGTTGGCCCGGTAGATCAGGCCGTCGTCGAAGAGCTTCTTGAAGATCGTCTGGACGGCGCGGGTCAACCCCGCGTCCATGGTGAAGCGCTCGCGGTCCCAGTCGACGGAGTCGCCGAGGCGGCGCATCTGGCCGAGGATGGCGCCACCGGACTCGGCCTTCCACTGCCAGACCCGCTCGACGAACTTCTCCCGGCCGAGATCGTGCCGGGACAGCCCTTCGGAGGCGAGCTGGCGCTCGACCAGGTTCTGGGTGGCGATGCCGGCATGGTCCATGCCCGGCAGCCACAGCGCTTCGAAGCCCTGCATCCGCTTACGCCGGGTCAACGCGTCCATCAGCGTGTGCTCGAACGCGTGGCCCATGTGCAGCGAGCCGGTGACGTTCGGCGGCGGGATGACGATGGTGAAGGGGGGCTTGTCGCTGTCGGCGGAGGCCCGGAAGTGCCCGCCGGCTACCCACTGCTCGTACCGTCGCTGCTCTACCTCACCGGGCTGGTACTGGCCGGCAAGGGTCGGGGCGTCGGGGCGTCGGGCATCCAGTCTCTCGGTCACCGGACAAGTCTACGGAGGGCTTTCGCGGACCTGACGTGCGCCACCTACCGTTCGCGTACGGTGTCGGCTATGTCCGACGCACATCTCACCGAGCGGTCGCGCGACGCCGGCCGCGAGCCGGTCGAGCTGACCGAAGAGCCGATCCAGCTGAGCACCCGGGACTCCGGAGGAGACCCCGACGAGCGGCCCAGCGGCTGGTCACGCCGCCGCAAGATCGGTTGGACGGTCGCACTGGTGGTCGGTCTCGCCGGCGCCGGGGTGCTCGGTGTCGGTGGGTGGCGGGTGGCGCAGCAGAAGGACACCCAACTGGCCTCACCCGATCGTGTTGCGGGTCTGACCCGCGACGACAGCGAGCGGGCTAAGAGCACTGCCGACTATCTGCGCAGCGGCCTGGCGGCGAACATCGAACTGGACCGCAGCTTCGGCACTGTCTACCGCGACCCGGCCGACGACAAGCGCTCGGTGCTCATCTTCGGGGGCACCACACTGCTCTGGCAGCCGGAACGGGACCTGGACAGCCTCTTCCGCCTGATGTCGGACGAGACCGGTGCGGTGGACGGTCTGCGGGAGCTGCCCGCGGGCGATCTCGGCGGTGTGCTGAAGTGTGGCAGCACCAGCGGTGAGGGTGGCGACTTCGCGGTGTGCGGCTGGGCCGACCACGGCAGCGTGGTGATGGCGATGTTCCCCGGCCGGTCGGTCACCGACGCCGGCGGCCTGCTGCGCAACCTCCGTAACGGCATGCAGACCCGAGACTGACACCGCAACATCCTGGTTGTAGGGGTATCAACCCGTCGGTGAGGCCACTACAACCACGATCGGGCATGACCGTGCCGGCTTGAGGGCAACGCAGATTAGGCCACCCCCGGTGGGGGTGGCCTAATCTGGAAGATTGTCCGGCGGCGTCCTACTCTCCCACACCCTCACGAGTGCAGTACCAT
>NZ_JBEXGE010000034.1:0-78741 GCF_040607155.1 Micromonospora sp. NPDC005324
ATCTTTGTGATCTTCCAGCGGCTGCACTCCAAGGACGCGTACCCGGGCACCGGCATCGGGCTGGCGATCGTCAAGAAGATCGTCGAGTACCACGGCGGCCGCGTCTGGGTGGACACCGACGTGCCGGAGGGCACCGCGATCCGGTTCACCCTGCCGGCACTACCCGAGGACGTTGCGGCGGCTGCCGCTGCCGATTCCGCGGGGGAGCCGAACGCCCCGACCGTGGGCGACGCGACGCCCTCGACCGAGGCTCCGGCGGCGCTGACGGAGCAGGCCGGCGGGCCGGACCAGCCGGACCGGGCCGACGAGACGCTGGAAAGCGGTAGAACGGGTGACATGAGGGAGACGGTGGGATGACCGCGCCGGCGGATGGCAAGAGCCCGATCGAGGTCCTGCTCGTCGAGGACGACCCGGGTGACGTGCTGATGACCCAGGAGGCGTTCGAGGAACACAAGCTGCGTAACCGGCTGACCGTCGTCTCCGACGGGGCCGAGGCCCTCGCCTACCTGCGGCAGGAGGGCCAGTACGCCGACGCGGTGGCGCCCGACCTGATCCTGCTCGACCTCAACCTGCCCCGGCGCGACGGCCGGGAGGTGCTGGAAGAGATCAAGAAGGACGAGAACCTGCGCCGGATCCCGGTGGTGGTGCTCACCACCTCGCAGGCCGACGAGGACATTCTGCGCAGCTACCAGTTGCACGCCAACGCCTACGTGACCAAGCCGGTGGACTTCGAGCGCTTCATCTCGGTGGTCCGTCAGATCGACGAGTTCTTCGTCAGCGTGGTCAAGCTGCCGCCGCGTGGCTGACACCCTGCTGGACGACGTCGGCGGCCTGCTCTGGGAGGCCGCCGACCAGGTCGTGCTGCCCCTGTTCCGCAAACTCGACGACGATGACGTGTCGGAGAAGGCGCCCGGCGAGGTGGTCACCGTCGCCGACCGCCGGGCCGAGGAGCTGCTCTCGGCGGGGTTGCGCCGGCTGCGGCCGGGCTCGATGGTGGTTGGCGAGGAGGGTGTCGCCGACGATCCGGGGTTGCTGCGGCACCTGCGCGACAGCGGGGACGTCTGGCTGGTCGACCCGGTCGACGGGACCGCCAACTTCGCCGCCGGTCGCCGGCCGTTCGCCCTGATGGTGTCGCTGCTGACCGATGGGCGGCCGACCGCCGGCTGGATCCTCGACCCGCTCGCCGACACTCTCGCCGTCGGCTCGGCGGACGAGGGCACAGTGCTCAACGGTCGACCGGTGGACGGCAGCGGCTCGGTGCCGCCGCTCGGTGAGCTGCGTGGCGCGGCGATGACCAAGTTCCTGCCCCCGGAGACCCGCGACCGGGTCCGCGCCGGAGGTCGGCGGCTCGGTGAGCTGCTGCCCGGCCAGCACTGCGCCGGTCGGGAGTACCTGGACATCCTCACCGGCGAGCAGCAGTTCGCCCTCTTCTGGCGCACCCTGCCCTGGGACCATGCCCCGGGCACCGTGCTGGTCCGTGCCGCCGGGGGTGTCGCCCGCCGCTTCGACGGGGTCGACTACCACCCCGCCGACGACGGCCGCGGTCTGCTCGTCGCTGCCAACGAGCAGGTCTGGGCCGAGGTACGCGACGCGCTCCTCAGCACCTGATCCGCGCGCTGCGCGACGACATCAGGACGCTCCGTCGACATCGAGACAGCCCGAGGGTCAGCGGGCTGGTCACCGGCCCACGATCCGGTATCGTGACCGGCGGTCTCCGCCAGCATGCCGCCGACCGGCGCCGCCGTGCAGTGTTCATCGGGGGCCGGCGGTCGACGGAAGGACGCTTTCGTGCCCAGGACCAGGCTTCGCCCGCGGCTCGGTCGCCGCGCTCTGTTCGTAGTGCTCGCCGCCGTCGCGCTGGTGCTCGGCGGTGCCGCCGTGCCCGCGTACGCGGAGCCTGGCGAGGGCGGCAGCAAGAAGTTGCAGGACGCGCTGGAGCTGACCGCCAAGGGCCACATCGAGGCCAAGGCCAAGCTGGACAACTCCAAGCGTCGCCAGACGGCGCTGACCGGCGAGCTGACGTCGCTGGAGGGTCGGCTGGTCGGGCTCACCAGCCAGGTGGGCGAGGTGGCCGCCCAGTCGTACCGGGTGGGTCGGCTGAGCGCCGTCTCGATGCTGCTCAACACCGCCACGCCGGAGGCGTTCCTGCAACGCGCCGGCGACCTCGACCTGATGGCCCAGCGGGACAGCAAGCGGCTGCGTGACCTCACCGAGGCCCGGCAGCAGGCGCAGCAGGCCAAGGTTGCCATCGACGGCGAGGTCCGCGAGCAGCAGAAGCAGCTCGCCGTGATGGCGAAGAAGAAGAAGGAAGCCGAGGAGGCGCTCGCCGAGGTCAGCTCCGGCGGCAGCAACGGTTTCAGCGGTGGCAGCTCCACCTCGGCGAAGCCGGCGCCGCGTAACTCCGACGGGTCCTGGCCGTCGGAGTCCTGCTCGGTGAAGGACCCGACCACCTCCGGGTGCATCACCCCGCGCACCCTCAACGCGCTGAAGCAGACCCAGGCGGCCGGCTACAAGCGGCACGTCTCCTGCAAGCGCAGTGGTGGCGGCGGCGAGCATCCGAAGGGCCGGGCCTGCGATTTCGCGGCCGCCACGAACGGCTTCGAGGACAAGAACGCAACCGGCGGCGACAAGGCGTACGGGGACAGCCTGGCCGCCTGGCACGTGCGCAACGCCGACCGACTGGGCGTGCTCTACGTGATCTGGTACCGGCAGATCTGGCACCCCGGCACCGGTTGGCGGTCGTACAGTGGAAGCGGCTCACCGGCCGCGTCCCACACGAACCATGTTCATCTCTCGATGTACTGACCCGTTGCACCAGCTTCGCTGCGTACCATCGCGACGATGAGCTCCCCACCGTCCGACGTAGCGGCCCTGCCGGCACCGCCGGCCCCGCCCGTGCCGGTCACCGGCCGGGCGTTGCCCAACGGCCTGGCCGCCTTCCTGGTCTTCTTCTCCAGCGGTGCCGTGCTGGTGCTGGAGACCGTCGCGCTGCGCCTGGTCGGCCCGTACGTGGGGGTGACCCTCCAGGTGACCAGCTCGGTGATCGGCATCGCGCTGGCCGCGATCGCGTACGGGGCGTGGACCGGCGGCTGGCTGGCCGACCGGCGCAACCCCCGGGGCCTGCTGGCGCCGGCGTTGGTGCTGGCCGGCATCGCCACAGCTGTCACCCTGCCCGTCGTCCGCTACGCCGGCGAGGTGCTGCGCGGTGGTGCGGCCAGCGGCATCCTGCTGCTGGTCGCGTTGGCGGTGTTCGTGCCGGCCGCGCTGCTGGCCGCTGTCACCCCGCTGGTCGTGAAACTCCAGCTCGCCGACCTGCGCCGCACCGGCCAGGTGGTTGGTCGACTCTCCGGGATCGGCACCCTGGGCGGCATCACCGCGACCCTGCTCACCGGGTTCGTGCTGGTCGCCGCGCTGCGCAGCACCGTCATCCTGCTGGCCCTGGCGCTCGCGCTCGGGCTGGTCGGTATCGGTCTCGGCTGGTACCTGCGCCGGCAGGAGCCCACCGAGCTGCCCGGTCCGGCCCGGGCCCGAGCCGCGCTGGCCGTCCTCGGCCTGGCCGGGGCGGGGCTGACCACCGTGGCGCCCAACCCGTGCGACATCGAGACGGCGTACCACTGCGCCCGGGTCACCGCGGACCCCTCCCGGCCCAGCGGGCGGACGCTGCTGCTCAACTCCGCCCAGCACTCGTACGTGGACCTCGCCGACCCGAAACACCTGGAGTACGCGTACACGAAGTGGATCGGCGCGGTCGCCGACGTCGCCGCGCCGGCCGGTCAGCGGGTGGACGCGCTGCACCTGGGCGGCGGCGGGTTCACAGTGCCGCGCTACCTGACCGCCACCCGTCCGGGCACCGACAACCTGGTGTTCGAGATCGACGGCGGCCTGGTCGAGCTGGGCGAGAAGGAGCTGGGCGTACGGCCGGGGCCCGAGCTGCGGGCGGTGGTGGGCGACGCGCGGATGCTGGTCGCCGGTGAGCCGACCGACAGCCGTGACCTGGTGGTCGGTGACGCGTTCGGGCACCTGGTGGTGCCCTGGCACCTGGCCACCCGGGAGATGGCCGCCGACGTCCGGCGGGTGACCCGCCCCGGCGGGGTGTACGTGCAGAACGTCATCGACTACCCGCCGCTGCGGTTCATCCGCGCCGAGTTGGCCACGGTGGCCGCCGAGTTCCGGCACGTCGCGCTGATCGCGCCGCCGGAGGCGCTCGCCCAGGAGCAGGGCTCCAACTTCCTCATCGTCGGCTCCGACGCGCCGTTGCCGCTGGAAGCCGTCCAGGCCCGGCTGGCGGAGGTGGACCCGAAGGTCAGCCTGCTGTCCGGTGCGGCGCTGACGGACTTCGTCGACGGGGCGATGGTATTGACCGACGACTACGCCCCGGTGGACCAACTGCTGGCCACCGCCTGATCGGGTGATAATCCTGACCGATTCCGATACTCCAGGTGTAGGCGGGCCGTTCCTGGGCAACATCGCTCACCATGGGTGGTGGGGACCGAAACGGCGCGCATCTGCTCGATGAGCGGTACCGGCTGATCGAGCAGCTCGGCGCGGGCGGCATGTCGGTGGTCTGGCGTGGCTACGACGAGGTGCTCGGCCGCCAGGTCGCGGTGAAGGTGCTGGCCTCGCGGCTGGCCAGCGACCGGGCCTTCCGCCACCGCATCCGCATCGAGGCGCAGGCCGCCGCGCGGCTCTGCCACCCCAACATCACCAACGTGTACGACTACGGCGAGTCCGAGCAGGTCGGTCTGACAGTGCCGTACGTGGTGATGGAGCTGGTCGACGGCGCTTCGCTGGCCAGCCGGTTGGGTCGGGAGAGCCAACTGCCGTGGCGGGAGGCGGTGACCATCAGCGCCGAGGTCAGCTCCGCGCTGGCCACCGCGCACGCCCGTGGGGTGGTGCACCGCGACGTCACCCCGGGCAACGTCATGCTCACCTCGACCGGGGTCAAGGTGGTCGACTTCGGCATCTCCGCGCTCGTCGGGGAGAGCGAGAAGGGCCCGGACGGCGCGCTGTTGGGCACTCCCGCGTACCTCGCCCCGGAGCGGCTGGACAACGGCCAGGTCTCCCCGGCCACCGACGTGTACGCCGTGGGGCTGCTGCTCTACCGGATGCTCACCGGCCGACTGCCGTGGCGGGCCAGCACCACCACCCAGATGCTGCGCGCCCACATGTACAGCGACCCGGAGCCGATGCCCGCCGTCCCGGGGCTGCCCGACGGGGTGGCCGACCTGGTCGGACGCTGCCTGGCCAAGCGACCCGCCGATCGGCCGGCCACCGCCGAGCTGACCCGGACGCTCGCCGAGGCGGCCGGCATGCTCGCGGCGGTGCCGGTCTCCCCGGCCGCCGGGCCGTTGGACGCGGCCATGCTCGGCAGTGCGCGTACCACGATCCTGCCCTGGTCGGCGGCGACCGACGCGTTGCCGTTGTCGCGGACCCGCAACCGGGACCGGCGGACGCGGCAGCGGGTGACCCGGCGTCGGCGGGTGGAGGCCGGGGTGGCCGCCGTCGGGCTGATCGCTGTCACCGGGGCGATGTGGGGGTTCACCTCGCGTAGCCCGGCCAGCGGCGGGGACCGGCCGACGACCGAGGCTCGGATGGGTCTGCCGGCGGCGGCGCCCTGCGAGGTGGCGTACGCGTTGCGCGCCGACTCGGGCACCGAGTTCGCCGCCGAGCTGACCCTGACCAACACCGGCGGCCGTGAGCTGCGGGACTGGACGATGAGCTTCACCTTCCCCGGGCAGCAGAAGGTGACGAAGGCGGAGCCCGCGCCGGTGCACCAGCAGGGGAGCACTGTGCTGATCCGGCCGGCGGCCCAGCGCGCCACGCTGGCCCCCGGTGCGGCCGAGAAGATGACCCTCACGGGTAGGTACAGCGGGGCGAACCAGTTGCCTGTGGAGTTCCGGCTCGGCGAGGCGACCTGCGGGGTTCGGGTGTCCGGGGTCGCCGGCAGTGCGCCGTCCACGGCTCCGCCGAGCAAGGCCGCCACGACGAAGGCTCCGCCCAGGACCGCGAAGGTGGGCAGCGGCTCCGGCTCGGGCGGCGGCGCGACGAAGGCCAAGCCACCGAAGCCTGCGAAGGCCCCGGCGAAGCCCGCGAAGGCCCCGGCGAAGCCCGCTAAGGCCGCGGGTGGTGGTCCGGGAAAAGCGGAAAGGTGACCAAGGGGCCGGGTGGTCACCGGAAGAAGTAGGCAGGCCACGTCGTTCTGCCGGCGCGCAGCAGGTCAGCGCATTCCCGCGAATCGCTGCACCTGGTCGAGCCCGCCCTCGACGATGAGCACCCCGCCCTGGGGAAGCGTGGTGTCGTCGGAGGTGTACCGGAAGCGTTCGCCCGGCAGCTTGGCGCCGACCACTCGTACCCCGAAGCGCTCCTCCGGTTCCAGGTCGAGCAGGGTGCGCCCGACCAGGGACTCCGGCACCCGGACGGTGGCGATGGCGAAGTCGTCGTCGAACTCGATGAAGTCGAGCAAGCGGCTGACGATCAGGTGCGCGACCCGGTCCCCGGTCTCCGCCTCCGGGAAGATCACGTGGTGCGCGCCCACCGACGACAGGATCTTGGCGTGCTTCTGCGAGGTGGCCCGCGCCCAGATCTGGGGCACACCCAACTCGACCAGCGCCAACACGGTGAGCACACTCGCCTCCACCGAGGCCCCGATGGCCACCACCGCCCGCCCGAAACTGGTGATGCCCAACTGCCGCAGCGCACCCTCCTCGGTCGCGTCGGCCTGAACCACCCGGTCGAGCTGCGCCGACCAGCGCTGCACCTTGGCCGGGTTGCGGTCGATGGCCAACACCTCGCGGTTCATCCGGGTCAGCGACCCGGCCAGGTGGCAACCGAATCGACCCAGCCCGATCACCACGATGCCGCCGCTGTCCGCCCGTCTAGCCGACACCTCGGCCCTCCCTGCTTGCACTGGCGCGTTCCCGACGCGCGGGCCGGCCGACACTTCCGAAACACGCCCTAGCCGACAATGGGTTGCTCCTGGGGATAGCGGTAGAGCCGGCGTCGGGTGTTCAGGGCGATCGCCGACCCCAGGGTGAGCGTCCCGACCCGGCCAATGAACATGAGCACGGTCAGCGCCAGTTGGCCGCCGGCCGGCAGTTCGGCGGCCAGACCGATGGTCAGACCGGTGGTGCTGAACGCCGAGGTGATCTCGAACAGGGCCGCGACGAAGCGGACGCCCTCGGTGAGCAGCAGCAACAGCATCGTTCCGGCCATCACCAGTGCGACGCTGAGCAGCGCCACGGTGATCGCCTGCCGTTGGCTCGCGGTGGCCACCCGGCGGTGCCCGATCGTCACGTCGGGCTCACCCCGCAACTCCGCCCAGATGGTGAACGCCA
Organism: Micromonospora sp. NPDC005324; assembly: GCF_040607155.1. Taxonomy (NCBI): domain Bacteria; kingdom Bacillati; phylum Actinomycetota; class Actinomycetes; order Micromonosporales; family Micromonosporaceae; genus Micromonospora; species Micromonospora sp. NPDC005324. The sequence goes on from NZ_JBEXGE010000034.1 coordinate 7,335, forward strand.
GCAGGAAGAACGTGGAGACCTTGATGCCACCGGCCGTGCTGGCACTGCCGCCGCCGATGAACATCAGAACGATCAGCAGGGGATAGCTCTCCTCCTGGAGAGCGGCGATGTTCAGGACGCTGAAGCCGCCGGTGCGGCTCAGCGCGATCTGGGTGAACGACGCGAGGATCTTCCCGGGTACGTCGTACTGGCCGATCGTGCTCGCGTTGGTCCACTCGGCGGCGAGCAGGCCGGCGAAGCCGACCAGCAGCAGCACCACGCTGCCCCAGATGGTCAACTTCGTCGCCACCGCCCAGCGGGCGGGCTGCCGCCACTCGCGGACCGCCTCGAAGAGCGCGGGAAACCCGAGACCGCCGACGATCGCGCCGATCGCCAGGGGCAGCGACACCCACGGGTCACGGCTGAAGGCCAGCAGACCATCGGTGTAGAGCGCGAAGCCACCGTTGTTGAACGCCTGTACGGCGTGGAAGACGCCCGACCAGAGGGCCTGCCCGAAGGGATAGTCGTAGGACAGCCAGAGCCGACCGGCGACCAGCACGGTCATCACCGCCTCGCAGGCGAAGACGGTCAGCGCGATCCGGCGGAGCAACCGGCCCACGTCGCCGATGCCGAACTCCGCCGTCTCGGCCTGCACCAGCAACCGGTTGCGCAGCCCGAGCTGACTGGAGACCACCAGGATGACCAACGCCGCGACGGTGAGGATGCCGAGGCCGCCGAGCTGGGTGAGCAGGGTGATCACCAGCAGTCCCCAGCCGGACCAGTAGTTCGGCGTGTCGGTGATGGCCATGCCGGTGACCGACACGGCCGAGGTGGCGGTGAAGAGCGCGGTGACCACGGGTGGGCGTACGTGTTCGGCGGTCGCCCAGCGCGCCATGAGCAACCCCGTGCCGAGCAGGATCGGCACCAGGAACGCGAACGGCACCAGCCGCACGGGATTGCGGAAAAACCGGCGCACCAGACAATCTTCCTGTCCGCCCGCGACCCTGGAGTGGGAACGGGCATTCCGGAGATTCATCTGCCGTCCAGCCATCGACCAACTCCTGGCAAATCACGAGCGGTCTGCTTACCCGGACCATCGATGACAGGAGACGGCGTTGCGACGTACCCTCTCGACCCTCGGCGTGGCCAGCGCTCTGCTAGCCGCCGCCGTGGCCCTGCCGACCATGGCCGCGGCCGAACCAACGGCCAACGCGGACCGCTCCCGGGCCGACGACCGACCGATCGTGATCGGTCACCGTGGCGCCAGCGGCTACCGGCCGGAGCACACCCTCGAGGCGTACCGGTTGGCGATCCGGATGGGTGCCGACTACATCGAGCCGGACCTGGTCTCCACCTCCGACGGCGTGCTGGTGGCCCGGCACGAGAACGAGATCTCCGGCACCACCGACGTATCGACCCGCCCGGAGTTCGCGGCCCGCAAGGCGACGAAGACCATCGACGGTGTCGCGGTGACCGGGTGGTTCACCGAGGACTTCACAGTCGCCGAGATGAAGACGCTGCGGGCCAAGGAGCGGCTGCCGCAGGTGCGCGTGGCGAACACCGCCTTCGACGGCCGCTTCGAGGTGCCCACCCTCCAGGAGGTCATCGACCTGGCGCGGACCGAGGGGCGGGCACGGGGCCGCACCATCGGTATCTACCCGGAGACCAAGCACCCGAGCTACTTCGCCTCGATCAAACTGCCGTTGGAGGAGCCGCTGCTGCGGGTGCTGCGGCAGAACAAGCTGGACCGGAAGAACTCACCGGTCTTCATCCAGTCGTTCGAGACGGCCAACCTGCGCCGCTTGAGCCGGCTGACCGACGTGAAGCTGGTCCAACTGCTCGACGCGGCCGGCCGCCCGTACGACTTCACCGCCGCCGGTGACACCCGCACCTACCAGGATCTGGTCACGCCGGCCGGGCTGAAGTGGATCGCCCGGTACGCCGACGGCATCGGCGCGAACAAGAACCTGATCGTCCCCCGGAACGCCGCCGGCGCCCTGCTCGCCCCAACCAACGTGGTACGCGACGCGCACCGGGAGCACCTGCTCGTGCACTCCTGGACGTTCCGCGCCGAGAACCAGTTCCTTCCGGTGGACTTTCGGATCGGCGCCGACCCGAACGCGCGCGGCGACATCACCGCCGAGTACGAACTCTTCCTCGGCCTGGGCCTCGACGGTGTCTTCAGCGACCACCCGGACACTGCTGTCGCCGCCCTCGCCGGCCTCTCCACCCGCCCCGGCCACTGACCACTCCGAGCCTCGGCCCGGAGCTGACCCGCTCCCGGCCGGCCACGGGGCCGACCTGGCTCGGTCCCACGCGCTGGCCCGTCGTCCGCCACCCGGACGGCGGGCCAGCGGCGCGTCTGCCCATCCAGAGGTCCGGCCAGGTGGGCCCGCGGCCAGGCGGCCTCGCGGACGCGGGCAGCACCTCGCGGACGCTATGGAGTTGATGCCGCAAACGAATCGCACTTGCTCCGAAGATCGCATCGAGCGTGGATGTAGTGGCCACCAACGTCTAGGGACACCTCTGTGCAGGTCAATTGGCCTGGCCCCGCAGTTGGCCTGCGTGCTTTGCCGGCCTCTGACTGGCGGCTTCGTTGCCAGCGATGACGGCGGGCCGACACGCCGCGCAACCCTTCCCATGCGTACGGTTGTTCGACAGTATTGGCCCGTCGAGCGGAAGGAGAGGCGCATGGCAGACAAAAGCGCCATCGAGTGGACGGAAGCAACCTGGAATCCCACCACTGGTTGTGACCGCATCTCGTCGGGCTGCGACAACTGCTATGCGATGACTCTCGCTAAGCGCTTGAAAGCCATGCGCTCGGCCAAATATCAGACCGATGGAGACCCACGCACCTCCGGCCCCGGTTTTGGCGTCGCCCTGCACCCTGATGCCCTCGATATTCCTCGTCGCTGGCGTGACCCACGGACCGTCTTCGTCAACTCCATGTCGGATCTGTTCCACGCCCGGGTTCCACTCACCTACGTGCAACAGGTTTTCACTGTCATGCGCGAAACCCCCAGGCATACCTTCCAGGTGCTCACCAAGCGCGCCGCCAGGCTGGCGAAGGTCGCCCATCAAATCGACTGGCCGGCGAACGTCTGGATGGGCGTGAGCGTCGAGGATCACGCTCAGCGGGAACGGGTCGCCCAGCTCCGCGAGGTGCCGGCTGCGGTACGTTTCATCTCAGCTGAGCCGCTGCTGGGGCCACTGGTCGACCTGGATCTCGACGGCATCGACTGGCTGATCGCGGGGGGCGAGTCGGGGCAGGGCTGCCGCTCGATGGAGCCGACGTGGGTGCGTGACCTCCGTGATCAGTGCGTGTGTGCTGGCACCGCCTTCTTCTTCAAGCAGTGGGGCGGGCGTACGCCGAAACTTGGCGGCCGGCACCTCGACGGTCGGACCTGGGACGAGATGCCGGCCCCGCGCCTACTTGTGCAGGCATAAGGGCCGCCGCGGGTGGGCCCCGACTCAAGGCCGCCAGAGGACTTCCTTCCAGAAGTCACCCGTGCCGGGGCTGCTGATCCGGCCCTGTCGATGCAGCGACTTGACGGCCTGTCGTACGTGTGGTGCCCAGGCGTGCCCAAGTACGTCACCGTAGATCTCTGGCACATGATCGACGATCTTGATCGTAGAAGTCTGTTCGAGCAATTTGATGATGTTCCGCTCGATCGCACCTGACCAGCGAGGAGCGTTCTCGGCCTTGTACTGCTCGGCGTCGAAGACGGGACCGTCGCCGAACAGCGTCTCCGCTACGTGGTCGCCCCGGCGGATCTGCTCCCGGACCCACGCCTCCTCCCATTCGACGCCAGCCTTGCCGAGGGTGTCGGCGAAATGCCAGGCACCTTCGCCATGGGTGGTGAACAGGGCGAGGACGTATTTCGGGGCCAGACCGGGGCGTGGGCGCACCGGCATCTGCACCGCCTGGTAGTTGGACCCCTGGGTGAGATCTCGGGCGTACCTGTCCGCAACCCGGAGTGCGACGTCCGTGGCGCGCTGGTCATCGCCCGCATCCGACACCTTGGCGAAATAGCTGCGCCACCAGCCGCCACCCAGGAATCGATCCAATCGCGCGGCCGTCCTCCGGTCGCTCTCCGACAACCCACCCGATCGACTCTCAGCAACGTGGACTGCCCGTCCCATCCGAGCCACGGTGGAAACGCTGAAGTGCAGTAGCAATTCGGTTGGCGGCCAGTTGGGGCGCCCGAGCAGCCGCGTCCGGATCAGATCGAAGTCAAGAGCCGGCCCGAAGGGATCGAGGAAGGCGAAGAGCGAGGCACCCTTGGCTAAGGCCAGCACCTCGGGCAGATGCTGGTCAAGGGTGCCCTGGCGAAGTTCACGTCGAACCACCCCGCCTTTGTCGCGGAGCACCTGCTCCAGGTTCGCGTAGCTGTCCGGATCCTGCTCGACGAAGAACGCGAGCACGTCGCGGAAGCCTTGAACGAACTCGGCGCACCGGGACAACAGCAGCGGGGATCCTGGCTCTCCGCCGTCGTACTCGCCTCGGCCGGCGTAGCCGTCGAGGAAGACGATCGGGTTGCCCTGCCCTGTTTTGGAGGCGAAGACCACGGGATAGCGCTTGAGGATGCCGTGCTTCAGTACGGCCGCTGCCTTCTTCGACCGGAAAAATTCGTCGTTGTTGGACAACGGCCCTCCCCGTGACACTCACTTGCGGTCATGGGAAGGTAGCGCTGTGTTCGTGAGCTTGCTGCCCCACGGAAGGGCCTTTCAGAGCGGACTTGCTAGGGGGGCGCCCAGCGAGCAGCGCCGATGGCTCCCTAGTGATTGGCCGTCGCGCGGTCCTCAGTCCATGATCTGACACAGACGTAGCGCTGACTCGGGATTCGGTGCGCTGGAGCCTTCATTGGTCAAGTGGTCGGCGGTGCCTACCGGTCGGGTCGTTCAGCCACGTAGGTGCCCCGGCCCTGCTGGCCGATGATCAGTTCTCGGTAATGCAGGATCACCAGCGGCGTCCCCGGCGTAGACGCAGGCGGGCAGAGGTGCCGGTGCCGGTTGAGGCAGCAGGCGGCAGCAACTTCCCTGTTGTTGCTGGCTCAGGGCCGGCGGAAGCAGCAACAGCAGGGAAGTTGCGCGGCACTCGACCCCGCCGGCCTCGACTGCGGCTTCGGCGACGTGGTGGGCGGGAGGGGTGACGGCGGAAGAGTGCGGAGGGGGGAGGGGCGGAGGGAGGGAGCATCAGCGGGCGGCTTGTTCGGCGACGTAGGTGCCCCGGCCGGGCTGACCGGTAATCAGCTCGCGGTCGTGCAGCAGCGAGAGTGCCCGTGAGGCGGTGTTCATGTGCACGGCGTAGGTCTCGGCGAGTTCCCGAGTGGAGGGCAGCTTGTCGCCCGGCTTCAGCTCGCCGCTCTCGATCTTCGCGGCGATCTCGTTGGCGATGCGACGATATGGGGCTTCTGCTGTGGGCATGGTGAGGACTCCGGTCGGTTCGGCGTCTTCGATCATGCCGGCCTACACCAGTTACTGCAACAGGCTGTGGTGTCGCTGCTTCGCAGGGTCGACCTACACAAGTATTTGGGGTAGGTTGCTGATGTCCGGCTCCGGTTGGTTCGGCAAACCCTCGGGGCGCGGGCGTGAGGTGGGCTCAGCGTTCGTGCCGCCGACGATGAGGGCTGCGGGCGTGGGGCCGGGCGGTCCGGTGGGCGTCCCCTACCTGCACACCGGACCGCCCACCAGGTCGACGAGTCGAGGGTGATGGCTGTGCGCATAGAAAGAGAGCGTTTCGTGGTGCACCTGCCGGTGGTCGCGGTAGACCTGCCGGGGGCGCTGCGGGTTGCTCGGGTGATCACCCGAGCGCTGGGTTTCCTCGCCGACGTCGATCGGCCCGAGACGACGGTGTCCGAGGAGGATGCTCAGTGCGTACGTCATCGGGTCTTCTGCGACAGCCTGCTCGACGGTCGCCAGCGCTGCCCGCGTGCGGCGGCCCACGACGGGCCCTGCGGCTGACCGAACCGGGCGAATGGCGCGGAGAGACACACGGCTCGGGCGGTCCGTGGGGGTTCGGGCCATCGAGGGCGTGGGCTTCCGGCTGGCAGTGCGATCCGTTGTAACCTCCGGCCACCTCAATCCTGTTACTTGTGTGTTTCCGCCACATAGCTCGTGGGTGACGTCACTTCTAGCGTGAGCCGTCACGAAGAAGTTCTCTCCCTCTGAGTCCTCATGTGGAGTCGTAATGACGGTCCGGACGACGCGGCGGGCGTTCCTCTCCGCCGCCACGATGATGGCCGCGGCGCTGGCCGCCACGGCCTGTGGCAGCCCGCAGGACACCGCCACCGGCGGCGGCGACAGTGCCGCGCCGGTCAAGGTCGGCCTGGTGTACTCCCAGTCGGGAGCCCTGGCCAGCTACGGAAAGCAGTACATCGAGGGGTTCAAGGCGGGGCTGGACTTCGCCACCAAGGGCACCGGCAAGGTCGGTGACCGGAAGATCGAGCTGACCGAGGTCGACGACGCTGGCGACCCGGCCAAGGCGGTCTCCGCGGCGAAGGACCTGATCGGTAAGGGCACGAAGATCATCGCCGGCTCCACCGCCTCCGGTGTGGCGCTCCAGGTGGCGCCGATCGCGGCGCAGAACAAGGTGCTGTTCATCTCCGGCCCGGCCGCCACGGACGCGGTGACCGGCGCGAACAAGTACACCTTCCGCTCCGGTCGGCAGTCCTACCAGGACGTGGTGACCGCCAAGTCGTTCATCGGTGACCCGGCCGGCAAGAAGGTAGTGGTCTTCGCCCAGGACGGCGCGTTCGGCGACGCCAACGAGGCGGCCGTCAAGACCGTCATCGGTGGCGCGGGCGCGACGGTGAGCAGTGTCCGGGCCCCGGCCAGTGCCACCGAGTTCACCCCGTTCGCCAGCCAGATCAAGGCGGCCAAGCCGGATCTGCTCTTCGTGGCGTGGGCGGGCACGACCGCCCCAGCCATGTGGCAGAGCCTCGACCAGCAGGGCGTCCTCTCGACCACCACTGTCGTCACCGGCCTGGACATCCGCGCCTCGTGGCCGACCTTCGGCGCCGCCGGCGCGAAGATCTCCTTCCTGTCGCACTACTTCGACGGTGCCAGCGACACCGAGGCCAGCAAGGCGCTGAAGGCCAAGGTGAACACCATCGACCTGTTCCACCCGGACGGCTTCGCCGCCGCGCAGATGGTGGTCCGTGCCGCGCAGGAGGGCGGGGACGACGTCGACAAGATGGTCACCGCGTTGGAGGGCTGGAGCTTCGACGGGGTCAAGGGCAAGATGACCATCCGGGCCGCCGACCACGCGCTGCTCCAGCCGATGTTCCAGGCCAAGTTGGCCGGCAGCGGCACCGCGTTCACCGCTACCGCCCAGAAGAGCCTCACCGGTGACGAGACCGCGCCGCCGGCCGTGGCCATGAAGGGCTGACAATGCTCGCCACCCGCGGTCTGACCTGGCGGATCGGTGAGGTCGCCATCGTCGACAGCGTCTACCTCGACCTCGCACCCGGGGAGTTCCTGGGTGTCATCGGGCCGAACGGCGCCGGTAAGACCTCACTGTTCAACCTGATCACCGGCCTGCGCCGGGCCACCGAGGGCCGGGTCGTTCTGGACGGGCAGGACATCGGGGCGCTCCCGCCGCACCGGCGGGCCCGCCTCGGTCTGGGCCGTACCTTCCAGGCGTCCTCGGTCTTCGGCTCGCTGAGCGTGCGGGAGAACGTCCGGCTCGCCGTTCAGGCGCACCGCGGGGGCTCGATGGCACTGTGGCGGCGGGCGGCGGCCGACCGGGAGGTCGCCGCCGCCGCCGACGCGGCGCTCGACCGGGTCGGCCTCGCCCACCGGGGTACGGCCCTCGCCGGCACCCTGGCCCACGGCGAGAAGCGCAAGCTGGAGATCGCCCTGCTGCTCGCCGGCGAACCGCGGGTGATGCTGCTGGACGAGCCGATGGCCGGGGTCAGCGCCGAGGACGTGCCGGAGCTGGTCGCCGTCATCAAGTCGTTGACCGGCGACAGCGGCCGGGCGGTGCTGATGGTCGAACACCACATGGACGTCATCCTGGAACTGGCCGACCGCATCGCCGTCATGCACCACGGCGCGCTGCTGGCCTGCGACACCCCGGAGACGGTGATGGCCAACCCCACTGTGCAAGAGGCCTACCTGGGGGAGTCGCTCTGATGGAACCGATCCTCAGTGTGGAGGACTTGTCGGTCCGGATCTCCGGGCTGCACATCCTCCAGGGGGTGTCCTTCACTGTCGCTCCGACCGGCGTGACAGTCCTGCTCGGTCGCAACGGCGTCGGCAAGACCACCACGCTGCGCGCCATCGTCGGCCTCACCCCGCCCGCCGGGGAGGTCCGCGGCACCATCCGGATGGGCGCGCAGAGCCTGCTGGCCCGACCGACACACCGGCTGGTCCGTGGCGGGCTCGGCTACGTGCCGGAGGACCGTTGCGTGTTCGCCGGGCTCACCGTCGCCGAGAACCTGCGGCTCGCCGAGCGGCGCGGCACCACCCCGGCGTACGACAAGGTCTTCGCGCTCTTTCCGGAGCTGGACCGGCGCGGACGGCAACGGGCCGGGTCGCTCTCCGGCGGGCAGCAGCAGATGCTCGCCATCGGTCGGGTGCTGCTCAACGACAACCGGTTGCTGCTCGTCGACGAGCCGACAAAGGGGTTGGCGCCGAAGGTGGTGACCGAGGTGGCCGAGGTGTTGGAACGGGTCGCGGAGTCGGTGCCGGTGCTGCTGGTCGAGCAGAACCTCGCCGTCGTACGCCGACTGGCCCGCGATGCGGTCGTGTTGGCCGCCGGCAAGGTGGCCTGGACCGGCGACGCCCACGAGTTGCTGTTGGAGACCGCGTTGACGAAGTCGCTGCTGGGTGTCGGCTCGGCGGAGGTGAAACACTGATGGGCACCGTGATCCTGTTGGCGCTGACCGGGCTCGGCCTGGCGGCGCTGTACTTCCTGGTCGCCTCCGGCCTGTCCCTGGTCTTCGGCCTGGCCGACGTGCTCAACTTCGCGCACGGGCTGTTCCTCGGCGTCGGCGCGTACGGCACCTGGTGGGCGGCGGGCAACCTGCCGGGCGCCGGCCCGGACGGGTTCGGCTTCGTGTTCGCTGTCGCCTTCGGGGTGGCCGCCGGCACGCTGGTCGCGATCCTGGTCGAACTGGTGCTGATCCGCCCGCTGTACTCCCGCACCATCGAGCAGGTGCTGGTTACCGTCGGGCTGTCGCTGGCCGGGGTGGCGTTGCTCCAGGCCACCTGGGGTGCTGACGCCCGGCCGTTCCCGCGTCCGGACTGGACCCGGCAGGTGACCGGGATCCTCGGCGCGCAGGTGCCCAACGGTGGCCTGCTGCTGATCATCGCGGCGGTGCTGGTGCTCGGCGCGATCCTGGCGTTCCTGCGGTGGACCCGGTACGGCCTGGTGATCCGGGCCGGGGTGGAGAACCGGGAGATGGTGACCGCGCTGGGCATCGACGTCCGCAAGGCGTTCACGCTGGTCTTCGCGATCGGTGGGGCGGCTGCGGCCCTCGCCGGTGCGCTCGGCGGGGTCTACTTCGGCACCGTCTCGCCCGGGCAGGGCGGCTCGTTGCTGATCTTCGCGTTCATCGTGGTGGTGATCGGCGGGATGGGCTCGGTGGTCGGCTCCGCGTACGCGGCGGTCGTGGTCGGGCTGGTGCAGCAGTTCGTCAACTACTACGGCACGTCCGGGCTGGGCGACATCTGCGTGGTCGGGCTGCTGGCCGTGGTGCTGCTGCTGCGCCCGCAGGGCATCGCCGGAAAGGTGGCAACGGCATGACGGTGATCGACGCGCCACGCGCGCAGGTGCCCGACGAACTGAGTCCGCAGCGGGGGCGGTGGCACCGGGTCCGCCCGTTCCTGCCCCTGGTCGCGCTGGCCGTGCTGGTGATCCTGCCGTACTCGACGATCTCCCTGCCGGGGATCTTCGAGGGGCCGGTCAACTCACCCGGCACCCTGCAACTGCTCGCCATCTGCCTGATCTTCGGCGGGTTGGCGGCCGGGTACGACCTGCTCTTCGGCCGGACCGGGATGCTCTCCTTCGGGCACGCGCTGTACTTCGCCGCCGGTGTCTACGGCACCGACGTCCTGGTCACCCGTGCCGGTCTGCCGCTGTGGCAGGCGGCGCTGCTGACGATCACCGGCGGCACCATCCTCGCCGCGCTGCTCGGCGCGGTGGCGCTGCGGACGGTGGGCATCGCTTTCGCCATGGTCACGTTGGCCTTCGCCCAGGTCGGGGCGATCCTGGTGGCCCGGGACTTCGGCGGGCTCACCGGCGGCGAGGAGGGCCTGCCGCTGGACGTGTCGGGGCTGCCCGCCGGGCTGGTGGGGGTGACGAACACTGTCAACCTCTACTGGTTGGCGCTGGCGTACCTGACGCTGGTGGTCTTCGTGGTGCATCGGGTGAGCGGGTCACCGACCGGTCGGGTGCTCGCCGGGCTGCGCGACGACGAGCGGCGGATCGGTGTGCTCGGGTTGGACCCGTACCGCTACAAGCTGGTCGCGTTCACCCTGGCCGGTGGCTTGGCGTCGGCGGGCGGGGTGGTCTACGTCCTGATCGTCGGCGGCGCGTCGCCGCACATCACGTCCTCCGAGCTGACCCTGTCGCTGCTGGTCATGGTGGTGCTCGGTGGGCCGGGCACCCGGTGGGGTCCGGTGCTCGGCGGTGTCCTCTACATGTACCTCGATCACCGGCTCACCGCCTTCGGCACGAGCGATGCGGTGGACGACCTGCCGGCCGTCCTCAGCCGTCCGCTGAGTCAGCCGCTGTTCGTCCTGGGCACTGTCTTCATCCTGGCCGTCTACTTCTTCCCAGGAGGCCTGACCAGCCTGGCCCCCCGCCTGTCCCACCTAACCCGCTCCCTCCGCACCCCACGCCGCTGACCCCGGCCATGCCTGTTGATCAAGGGGTTTGCGTCAGAATCGGGCCGATTGGTGACGCAAACCTCTTGATCAACAGGGGGATGACGGACGGCGCTGGTAGAAATGCCGGGTGGAGACAGTCGAGCGGGTTGCGGTACGGGAGCGGGCCGAGGCGGTGCTGCGCCGGCTGGCCGGTGACCACGCCCGGCTGCGCGAGGATCAGTGGCGCGCCATCGAGGCGCTGGTCGTCGACCGGCGGCGGGTGCTCTGCGTCCAGCGCACCGGTTGGGGCAAGTCGGCTGTCTACTTCGTGGCCACCGCCCTGCTCCGGGACCGCGAGCAGGGCCACCAGGCCGGGCCGACCGTCATCGTCTCGCCGCTGCTGGCGTTGATGCGCAACCAGGTCGAGGCCGCCGCTCGGGCCGGCATCCGGGCCCGCACGATCAACTCGGCGAACCTCGACGAGTGGGACGAGGTCACCGCCGAGATCCAGACCGGCGCGGTGGACGTGCTGCTGATCAGCCCGGAACGGCTCAACAACCCGGACTTCCGCGACGGCGTCCTGCCGAAGTTGGCCGCGACCACCGGCCTGCTGGTGGTCGACGAGGCGCACTGCGTCTCCGACTGGGGGCACGACTTCCGGCCGGACTACCGGCGGCTGAGGACGTTCCTCGCCGAGCTGCCCGAGCGCACCCCGGTGCTGGCGACGACCGCCACCGCCAACGCCCGGGTCACCCAGGACGTCGCCGAGCAACTGGGTGACGCCCTCATCCTGCGCGGCACCCTGGACCGCGAGTCGCTGCGCCTCGGGGTGCTCGACCTGCCCAGCCCGGCGCACCGGCTGGCCTGGCTCGCCGACCACCTGGACCAGCTGCCCGGCTCGGGCATCGTCTACACGCTGACCGTGGCGGCTGCGGGGGAGACGGCCGAGTTCCTGCGCTCCCGGGGCTACCCGGTCGCCTCGTACAGCGGGCAGTCCGACGACGCCGACCGGCGCGCCGCCGAACAGGACCTGCTCGACAACAAGATCAAGGCGTTGGTCGCCACCAGCGCCCTCGGCATGGGCTTCGACAAACCCGACCTGGGCTTCGTCGTGCACCTCGGCGCGCCACCCTCACCGATCGCGTACTACCAGCAGGTCGGCCGCGCCGGCCGCGCCGTCGAGCACGCCGAGGTGCTCCTGCTGCCCGGCGTCGAGGACGCCGCGATCTGGCGTTACTTCGCCTCGCTGGCGTTCCCACCGGAGCAGCAGGTCCGCGCCGTGCTGGCCGCCCTGCACACCGACCGCCCGCTCTCCACCCAGGCGCTCGAACCCCTCGTCGACCTGCGCCGGGCCCGGCTGGAGCTGATGCTCAAGGTGCTCGACGTGGACGGCGCGGTCCGCCGGGTGCGCGGTGGTTGGCTCGCCACCGGCGAGCAGTGGGTCTACGACGAGGCCCGGTTGCGCCGCGTCGCCGAGGCACGCACCGTCGAGCAACAGGCCATGCGGGAGTACGCGACCACGTCCGACTGCCGGATGCGGTATCTACGGGAACGCCTGGACGACACCGAGGCGGCTGACTGCGGCCGATGTGACAGGTGCGCCGACCCACTCTTCGCCGCGGACGTGTCGACGGCCGCGCTCGCCGCCGCGCAGACCTTCCTGGGCCGACCCGGCGTGGAGATCGCGCCGAAGAAGCTCTGGCCGACCGGGCTCGACGCGGTGGGCGTACCCCTCAAGGGCCGGATCTCCCCCGCGGAGCAGGCGCTGCCGGGCCGGGCCGTCGGGCGCCTCTCCGACCTTGGTTGGGGTGGGCGGCTGCGTGCTCTCGTCGGCCCGGAAGCGCCGGACGCGCCGGTGCCCGACGACGTCGCCGGCGCGGTCGTGGAGGTGCTGAAGGCGTGGGCGCACGGCGACGACCCGTGGCCGCGCCGACCGGTGGCGGTGGTGGCTGTCGGTTCCCGGCGGCGGCCCCGGCTGCTCGGCTCGCTCGCGGAGCGGATCGCCACAGTGGGCCGGCTGCCGCTGCTCGGCGAGGTCACAGTGGCCGGCCCCGACGGCCCGGCCGGGCCGCGCGGCAACAGCGCCCAACGGGTACGCGCGCTGCACGACGCCTTCACCGTGCCGACCGACCTGGCCGACGCCCTGGCCGGGCTGGACGGCCCGGTGTTGCTCGTCGACGACCTGATCGACTCGGGCTGGACGATGACGCTGGTGACCCGGGCGCTGCGCCGGGCCGGCGCGCCCGACGTGCTCCCGCTCGCCCTCGCCGTGGCCGGCTGACCCGCTGCCGCGAGGCCGGTCCTCGGCACTGCTCGGATCTGTGCCGCCGACCGTGCCCGGTCAGGGCATGATCCGGCGCTGCGGCGCGGCTGCGCCGGTCGGGACCTGCTCGGCTGTGCGCCGCCGTCCGTGCCTGGTCGGGGTGTTGCCCGGCGCTGCGGCGCGGCTGCGCCGGTCGGGACGTGCTCGGCTGTGCGCCGCCGTCCGTGCCTGGTCGGGGTGTTGCCCGGCGCTGCGGCGCGGCTGCGCCGGTCGGGTTGGGAAAGTTCCCGGGCGGCGTCGAGTGCGACAGTCGCCACGCTGTCCGGGCGTCGGTCTGGCGCGGCCGGACGCGGCGGTACCGTGGGCGGCATGACCGACCAGCAGCCCGTCCCCCGTGCGCGCACCGTTGCGGGCAGGACCGCCGGCGGCGGGGCCGACCGGGCGCGGGGCGTCGATCGTGGCTGACCAGGGTCCCGCCGGGCCGGACCGGAGCACTCTCCGGCTGGCGCTGGTGGTCGGCGGGCTGGTGCTGGCGGTGCTGCTCGGCTTCGGCCTCGGGCGGCTGAACGCCAACGGTGCCGCCGCCACCGGCAGCCCGTCGTTGGCCGCCGAGCACACCGACCCACCGGGCGTCGCGCCGCACAACCACGGCAGCGCCACGGCCACCGATCAGGGCGCGGCGACCGAGCCGGGCGGTCTGGCGGTCAGCTCGGCCGGGTACACACTGACCCCCCTGGCCACCGAGTTCGCAGCGGGTCGTCCCGGTCAGCTCCGCTTCCAGGTGCGCGACGCGCAGCGCCGGCCGGTGACCCGGTTCGCCATCGTGCACGACAAGCCGATGCACCTCGTCGTCGTCCGACGGGACCTGACCGGTTACCAGCACCTGCACCCGACCATGGCCGCGGACGGCACCTGGTCGGTGCCGTTGACCCTCGCGCAGCCCGGCCTCTGGCGCGCGTACGCCGACTTCACGGTGGTCGCCGACAACGGCGCGCAGACCGCTGTGACCCTCGGCACGGACCTGGTGGCGCCCGGCGACTACCGGCCTCGTCCACTGCCGGGGTCGGCCACCTCGACGACCGTGGACGGCTTCACCGTCGGCTACCAGGGCACTCCGCAGGCGGAGGCGACAGTGCCGCTGACGTTCCGGGTCGACGGTGCTGGCGGCGCGGCCCCGCTGGAGCGGTACCTCGGGGCGTACGGGCACCTGGTGGCGTTGCGCGAGGGCGACCTCGGCTATCTGCACGTGCACCCGGAGACCGAGCTGGTGGACGGTCAGATCAAGTTCTGGTTGACCACCCCCGGCCCGGGCCGCTACCGCCTCTACCTCGACTTCCAGGTGAAGGCCGAAGTCCGAACCGCCGAGTTCACACTGACCGTCCCCTAGGCCTCGGCCCTCACCCTGGCCCGGTGATCATGAAGTTGTTGCCTCTCGCAGCGGGGTGTCGTGGCAACAACTTCATGATCAACGGCTGCGGGGGTCGGGGCGGGGTGGGGTCAGCTGGCTCGGCGGATGGGGCGGCGGGCCAGGTAGCGGAGCAGGTCGCGGATGTGGTGCTTCTCCTCCGCGGGAACCGTCGGGTCGGCCAGCCGGTCCAGGATGGCCCGGACGTCGGCGTCGACCGGGCCGTCGTCGTGGCGTCGGCGGGGCGCGGGGCCGGCGTCGGGCAGCCCGAGCGCGCGGAACGCGGCGGCGACCGGCAGATCCAGCGCGGAGCAGAAGCCGCGCACCTTGGCCAACTCGGGATAGTCCTGCCAGTCACCGGCCAGCCAGCGGAACACTGTGGAGCGACCCACGCCCGTGTGCGAGGCAAGATCAGTCACGGTCCAGCCACGTTCGTCGCGAGCGTCATCGATGGCCCGCCGGACGAAGCGGGCGAAGGCCATCTGCGGTGATACGTCGGCCGATCCCATCCCTGTGTCTTCCCCCCTGCCGGAGCACCGGGACGATGCGCCTTCCGAGGGTAGTACGCCGGGAGCCGGAAACAATTGACTGACCGCACAAACTGTCCCGTGGGCGAGACTTTTCTCTGGAACCGTGTGTGCAGAACGAAAATTGCATCGAGCGATCTTCATCGTTCTTCCATTAGGCTCGGTGCCCGTCCCGACAAGGCGTCTGTCGCCTTCCGCCTCCGACCGGACCACCGCCGAGGAGCACCATGGCCGAATCGAGCCGCCCCCAGCCGTACCAGCCCGGTGCGGTGAGCCTCTTCTTCGTCGCCAAGGCCGGCGTCTTCGCCGCCGCGTTCTGGATCTGGTTGCTGGTCCTGGTGCTCCGCACCGACTCCGCGACAGGTCTCCAGGTGCTGGCCGCCACCGGCACCATCACCACCACGCTCGTCGCGGTCCTGCTCGGTGCCCGGATGGCGTTGCAACACAACGCCGCCATCCGGCACGCCGAGGTGAAGAAGCTGCTGGTCGACATCTCCTGGAACGCCTTCGCGGCAGCCGGCAACGCCGAGAACGAGGGCAAGGTAGTGCCATTCCCGACCGCCCCGGGCGACGGTGACTGGGCCGCCCAGCGGCCCGCCGCCGACCGGGTGTCGGTCCTCGACCGTGGTGCCAGCGAGCGCAACGGTGGCCGGGACCGCCGACGCCAGCCCAGGAGCTAGGGCGTCTCTCCGGCGGCCAGCAGGGTCTCCAACCGGGGCGTGACCTGCCACTGGTCCACCAGCTCGCGGTACTCCGCGCGCTGCGGCCCGGTCGCCTCGGCACCGGTACGACGGGCGCGGATCAGCAGGTTACGCGGGGTGTGCTGCGAGTCCACGAACTCCACCACCTCGGTCCGGTAGCCGTGCACCCGCAGCAGCCCGGCGCGCAGCGCGTCGGTGAGTACGTCGGCGAAGCGCTCGCGCAGGATGCCCTGCCGGGTCAGCAGCTCGTACGGAGCCGGGGCGGGGTGGGCGCGGAGCTGCTTCGCCAGATCGTGGTGGCAGCACGGCGCGGCCAGCACCCAGCGGGCCTCCCAGCGCACCGCGCGGGCCAGCGCCTCGTCGGTGGCGGTGTCGCAGGCGTGCAGCGCCAGCACCAGGTCGGGGGCGGGGTCGACGACGGCGTCGGCGATCGTCCCGGCCACGAAGCTGACCTGGTCGGCCCAGCCCAGCCGCTGCGCCAACTCGGTGTTGCGCCGCCGCTGGTCCTCCCGGACGTCCACGCCGACCAACTGGACGTCGAGCCCCCGACTCGTCAGATAGCGGTACGCGGCGAACGTCAGGTAGGCGTTGCCGCAGCCCAGATCGACCACCCGTAGCGGACCGGTCAGGTCGTCGGGCAGGGTCGCGGCCAGGGCCCGCAGAAACGCGTCCACCTGGCGGCGCTTGGCCGCCGAGCCGCCGATCTCCGCGAAGATCGGGTCACCGGGGTCGAGCAGGTATTCCTTCGTCCGGTCGTTCCCGGTGGGCGTCGCCGCCGGACGGGACGTCGCGGCCCGATGCACCTGTGCCTCGCCGGACTTGGTCACCCGCAGTTGGAGGGTCGCGTCGGCCGTCTCGACGTGCCAGTTGCCGAACGGCTCGGCGAGCAGTTCGTCGATCGCCGCGGCGGCCTCGGGCCCGGAGGCGAGGTTGCGAGTGTACGGGCGAGCGCCGTCGGACGTGGTGATCTGCATCCGGGGCCCGGCCTTGAGCCGCACCGGCCGCAGTTCGGCCCGCTCAACGGTGGGGCGGCGGCCGCGTCGACGTCCGGCGGCAACCGCCCGGGTCAGCGCGGGGTCGAGCAGCAGCGCCCGAACCTCGGTCAGGGCGGCGTCCAGTGGTTGCGGCATCGTTCCATCTTCGGCAGGTGGGGTGGGAGAAGGGAACATCCCCCGCACCGCGCGAGGCGGTGCGGGGGATGTCAGGTGTGGCTGGTGGTCAGTCTGCGGTCGCCTCGGCCGGCGTACCCGCACCGGAACCGCCACCACGGCGGCGGCGTCGGCGGCGCGGCTTGGACGCCTCGCCGTCGGCGGATGCGTCGGCCGGCTCGGCGGGGCCGGCGTCGGCGGAGATCACCGCGGTCGCCTCGCCCGCGACCACCTCGCCGGCCCGGCGGCGACGCCGATGGCGGGGGGTACGGGTGCCTTCGTCGGCGGCGTCGCCGGCGTCGGCCGCAGGTGCCTCGGCGACGGCCGGCGTGCCGGCCTCGGAGCGGTCGCGGCGACCATCGCCCCGACCACGGCGCTCGCCGCGACCCTCGCCGCGACCCTCGCCACGGCTCTCGCCGCGTCGGGGGCCCCGACCACCGCTGTCGCCCCGACGGGAGCGGGTGGTCCCACCCAGATCCTCTTCGATCTCGGCGGACAGCCCGGCCCGGGTGCGCTCGGCCGTGGGCAGGGTGCCGCTGACCTCGGTGGAGATGTGCAGGTCGGTGTAGAGGTGCGGCGACGTGTGGTACGTCTCCGGCGGCTCGGGCATCTCCAGACCGAGGGTCTTGTCGATGATCCGCCAGCGCGGCATGTCGTCCCAGTCGACGAAGGTCACCGCGACACCCGTCGCGCCGGCCCGGCCGGTACGACCGATCCGGTGGGTGTAGGTGTCCTGGTCTTCCGGGCAGTCGTAGTTGATGACGTGGGTGACGCCGGTGACGTCCAGCCCACGGGCCGCCACGTCGGTGGCCACCAGGATGTCGATCTTGCCGGCCCGGAAGGCTCGCAGCGCCCGCTCACGGGCACCCTGGCCGAGGTCACCATGCACTGCGGCGACCGCGAACCCGCGGAAGTCGAGATCCTCGGCGACCCGGTCGGCGGCCCGCTTGGTACGCGTGAAGATCATGGTCAGCCCACGCCCCTCCGCCTGGAGGATGCGCGCCACCACCTCGACCTTGTTCATCGAGTGGGTGCGGTAGACCAGTTGCTGGGTCTGCGGCGACGGGCCGGTCTCGGCGGTGTGGCCGGCGTGGATCGTCATCGGCTGGCGTAGGAAGCGCCGCGACAGGGTGACGATCGGGTCCGGCATGGTGGCCGAGAAGAGCATCGTCTGCCGGTCTTCCGGAAGCATCGCCAGGATCTTCTCGACGTCGTCGAGGAAGCCCAGGTCGAGCATCCGGTCGGCCTCGTCGAGGACGAGTGCGTGCACCCGGTCCAGACGAAGGTGCTTCTGCTTCTGCAGGTCCATCAGTCGGCCGGGCGTGCCGACCAGGATCTCGACGCCCTTGCGCAGCGCGTCGATCTGCGGCTCGTACGCCACGCCACCGTAGATCGGCAGCACCCGGACGCCACGCGTCCGGCCGGCGGCGGCCAGATCCTTGGCGACCTGGATGCCCAGCTCACGGGTGGGGACGACGACCAGCGCCTGGGGAACACCGTCGCTGCCCTCACCCGGGGCGAAGACCCGGTCGAGCAGCGGTACGCCGAAACCGAGGGTCTTGCCGGTGCCGGTCGGCGCCTGACCGATCAGGTCGACGCCGCGCAGCGCGATCGGGATCGCGTACTCCTGGATGGCAAATGCGCGGGTGATGCCGGCCGAGGCCAGGGCCTCGACGGTCTCGGCGCGGGCGCCGAGTGCGGCGAACGTGGGGGCCTCCGGTCGAACCGGGGCGGTGGGGGCCAGTTCCTGGCCGTCCAGCAAATCTTCAGTCAGGTCGCTCATGTGGATGTGGGGGTGCCCTCTCGTGGGTGCGCCCGTCATGTCCTCAGGGCGCGTTCGGTATGACGCGGGCCACACGGTCGGCGGCAGATTGCCGAGCCGGACCGGGCCGCACGCGCGCCGCGGGCTGAGCTTCGATCAGATCGGCGCCCACGGCAACTGCTCCATGTTACCTGAACAGGCATGCCCCCGTCCCGATACCCAGTCGGCCACTCGCCACGCGGGGCAAGTAAATGTGACCCATGCCACATTCGTTAGATCTGCCGAATGGTGCTGGGGTGCGAAGTGCGCGGGACGCGCGCGACGGCCGGCGCGCGGTAGCCTGCCGCTCGTGTCTGCTTTCGCCGTCGCTGACCTGTTGGGTCTCGTCGCCTTCGGCGAGCTGCTCGCCTTCGAGCGGATGGCGGGCGATGCCCGCTCCTGACCTGCGCCGCAGGGCCGCGCTGAACGAGATGGCCGCGGCCGAGATCGCCAACTACCGGCGTCTCGCCGACCGGCTCACCGCGCTGGGCGTAGCGCCGGAGGACGCGATGGCGCCCTATGTCGAGCCGTTGCAGGCGTACCACGACTCGACCGAGCCCCGGGACTGGGCGGAAGTGGTCACCAAGGCGTACGTGGGCGACGCGATCACCGACGACTTCGTTCGCGAGATCGCCGATGCGCTGGAGGAACCGGACCGGGCGCTGGTGCTGGACGTCCTGCACGACTCCCGGTACGCGGACTTCGCCGCGGCGGAGATCCGGGTGGCCGTCGCCGACGACCCCCGGGTGGCTGGCCGACTCTCGATGTGGGCCCGCCGGCTGGTCGGCGAGGCGTTGTCCCAGGCCGGCCGCGTCGCCGCCGAGCGGGCCACCCTCACCGCGCTGATCGCGCGCGACGGCCGGGTCGACGTGCCGGGGCTGTTCGGCAGGCTCACCACCGCGCACACCGCGCGGATGGCCGCCGCCGGGCTGAACAACTGACCACCCGGCCCGGTCGGCCGGTGCCGGCCTGCGGCAGGCGGGCCGAGCGCCGACCTGCCGCGATGGCCGGACCGGTCAGCGGACGGTGAACCCGACCGCCCGGGACGACGCCTCAGCGATCTCGACGTAGGCGACCTTCTCGATCGGAACGATGACCCGCCGGCCCTTCTCGTCGGTCAGGGAGAGCGTGCCGCCGTTACCGGCGAAGGCGTCGGTCACGATCTGCTCGATCTCGGCCGGCGACTGCGCGCTGTCCACTACCAGCTCGCGCGGCGCGTACTGCACGCCGATCTTGACCTCCACTGTGCCTCCTCAACTGGGGCTAAAGAACCGCCCTGCGAAGGCTATCCGATCACGGGGTCGGCGGTCAGGCTGACTCACCTTGCAGCGGGAAGCTCGCGATGCCCCGCCACGACAGCGCTGCCACCAACGCCTCGGCCTCGGCCTTCGGCACCTGCCGGCCGCCGGCCAGCCAGAACTGCGCGGCCGTCTCCGCCGCGCCGACCAGCCCGGAGGCGAGCAGCTCGGCGTGCGCCCGGCTCACTCCGGTGTCGGAGATGATGGTGTCGGTGATCGCCGCGATGCAGCCCTGCTCGACCCGCTCCACCCGCTGCCGCACCGCCGGGTCGTTGCGCAGATCCGACTCGAAGACGAGCCGGAACGCCTCGCTCTCGTGGTCGACGAAGTCGAAGTACGCCCGTACCGACGCGCTTACCCGCTCTTTGTTGTCGCTGGTGCCGCGCATCGCATCCTGCACCTGAGCGACGATGGCGTCACAGTGCGTGTCGAGCAACGCCAGGTAGAGATCCATCTTTCCGGGAAAGTGTTGGTAGAGCACCGGCTTCGAGACCCCGGCCCGCTCGGCGATGTCGTCCATCGCGGCGGCGTGGTAGCCCTGCGCCACGAACACCTCCTGCGCCGCAGCGAGAAGCTGCTTACGACGCGCGGAGCGGGGCAGGCGGGTGGGCCGGCCAGCGGTCTGTGCACCGTTCCCCGCAGCGGTCATGGGATCCTCCGAGTTCTCCGTACGAGCCGGCATTTTCCCCCCAGACCGGGCGAGGCCCGTGACCTCGGTCGGGGAAATGGCCCGCCGCTGTAACTTATCGCCACTCTCGGCACACGGTAGCCTCAGCGGGGGCGACCAAGGAGCGCGCGGTGAGTGAAACAGGGCAACCCGGAGCCGCCACCCCGGGAGAGCACGGTGACGGAGCGGGTCAGCACGACGACCCGAGCCGTTCCGTCAGTGGGTGGGCGCCTCCGGCGGGTGGGTGGCCCCGAGCCGCCGACCCCGAGGACGCCCGGGACGAGGCGCCGCGTTGGCAGCCCGACCCCGCGTCGGGCTGGCGGACGTCCTCGACACGGCACGGCGACCTGCCATCGCCGCTGGTCGGGCGGTCGGGCGACCCGGAGTCGCCGGCCCGCACCAACGGCCATCACGTCAACGGCGCGCACCACCCGGACGACGTCAACGGCGTCCACCACCCCGGCCTCGAACCGCCCGCGGGACGCCCCACGCCGGTGAGCGCACCGCCCGGGCTGCCCGCAGAGGGTCGCCCCGGGGCGGCCGGCGACCGGCTCGTGGTGCCCGCCCAACGTCCCGCACCGCCGGCGGAGCAGGGTGCCGTCGAGCCCGACCAGGGCCCCGCCCCGCACTCCACCGTCGATCCCGCCGCCGCGCACCGTGCCCGCTGGGCCGAGCCCGGGTTGCCCACCTCGGCCCCGCCGGCCGTCCAGGTGCCGCCCGTCGGCACCGCGGCGTCGGGTTTCGAGGTGCCGCCCGGCTTCCACGCGCCGACCGGCGAGCGGCTGGCCGCCGACGAGAGTCCGACAGCGCCCCGCGACTGGCGGGACCCGCTCGCACCCGAGCACGCGGCGACCTCGGGACGCACCCCGGGCCCGGCCGGGCCCGCCGACGAAGGCGAGCCCGGTCGCGCTGCCGAGGGTTCCCGGCCGGCAGAGACACACCGCGCCACGGACGCGCATAACACCGGGGACGCGCACCGCACCGGGGACGCGCAGCGTCCCGGCGAGACGCACCGGGTTGGGGAGTCGTCGGCCATCGAGCCCGACTGGTCGGGGCCGAGCTGGAACCGTCCGAGCTGGGGTGGCGGATGGGCCCCGCCGTGGTCCCGCCAGGACGACGAGCCGGCTGGCCCGGCAGCACCTGACGAGTCGGCGCCGGGCTGGGTCGCCGAGCCCCACCAGCCGTACGAGCCGGTGCGCGCCGAGGTGCCCCGCCCGTACGAGCCGGTGCGCGCCGATCCGCCCCGGGCGTACGAACCCGGCCGGGGCGAAGCCGGGTCCACGCCGGAGCGCCCCGCCGAACCGACCAGCGCACCACCGGCCGACCGTCCGTCCTGGGCTGGCGGTGCGTCGCCGACCAGTGGTCCGCCCGCAGATCGTCCGTCCTGGGCTGGCGGTGCGTCGCCGACCAGTGGTCCGCCCGCAGACCGTCCGTCCTGGGCTGCGTCCGGGGCGACCGGCGGACCCCGGGCCGACCGTCCGTCCTGGGCCGGCGGGGGCGACCCCGACCCCACCAGCGCGTCGCCTGCGCGGCCGTCCTGGGCCGGGGGGTCCGATCCGACGCCAACCAGCGTGCCGCTGGCGCGGCCGTCCTGGGCCGGCGGGTCCGAGGCGGCCACCAGCGTGCCGCCGGTCCGACCGTCCTGGGCCGGCGGGTCCGAGGCGGCCACCAGCGTGCCGCCGGTCCGACCGTCCTGGGCCGGCGGGTCCGAACCGCCCGCGACCACCGCGGCGTCGACACTGCCGTCCTGGGCTGGCGGTGCCGATCCGGCGGCACCGGCCAGCTTTCCGCCGACGCGACCCTCCTGGGCCTCCAGCCCCGCATCGGCCGATCCGGCGGCACCGGCCGAGGCGATACCGCCGGCACCCGCCGGGCCACCTCCGGCACCGGCCGGACCACCTCCCACGTTGACCGACGCGCCACCGGCACCGGCAGGCCCGTCGCTGGTCGCGGAGCGCTCGTCCTGGACCGGCGGTTCGCCGACGGCGAGCAGTTCCCGGGGCGAGCGGCCGGACTGGTCCGAGGGTCGGCTCCCGGCCACCCCGGCCGAGCGCCCGTCGTGGCCGGCCAGCCGGTCGGCCAGCGCCGGTGGGGGCGACGGTGGCGAGACGCCCGGTCGGTCCCGGCCCGACGTCCGGCCGACCGCGCCGTTCCGGCTCCGTCCGGCGACACCCGAGCCCGGGCCGTCACCCGTCGGGTCGCCCCAACCGGCCGCGCCGGTCAACGACCTGCCTCCGACTGATGCCACCCCGTCCTCCACCGCAGCGGTCCCGCCCGCCGCCACGAAGGGTTCCGGCCGCCGCGATCAGCCCGCACCGGCGTCCGCCTCCGCCTACGCGGCGCGCCGATCCGCTCCCGACCCGACGTCGCCGGCCGACGATGGCCTGCAACCGGCCCCGAGCGCGGTGGTGCTGCCGCAGCGCGTCCCCGCGGAACCGGACGTGCCCGTCGTGCCGGAGCCGCCAGCCGTGGAGCCACCTGCCGAAACCCCGGAACTCGCCCGCATCGCCACCCACCTGCGTCGGGACGACGAGCCAGCCCCACTGCGGGAGCGCCCCGAGGGGTTCGATGTCAACGCCATTCTGGACGCCGTCCGGGAGGTGGCCGGCGTCCGCGACGCGGCCCTGCGCCGTACGCCGGCGGGGGCGCACAGTCTGCGACTGGACCTGGCCGACGGCGCCGACCCGGCCGAGGTGAGCCGGCAGGTGGCCCGGCTGCTCCAGGAGCGGATGGGGTTGGCCGCGGCCCCGCAGAACGTGCCCGGCCTGCCCAGCACGCCGCCTCCGCCGGTTCGCCGTCGCGCGGCCGAGCCCCGTACCCCGGACACTCGAAACGCGGCTTTGCGCGATCCCGGCGAGGTGCGGGCGGCCGAACCGCCGACGGTCGTCCGTCCGCCAGGTGGTCGGGCCGACGCCCCGCCGGCCGCCCCGGAGCAGCGGACCAGCACGGACCCGACGCGCCGCCGCCGGTCGAACGCCCCGCACCGGGGGCGCGCCACGGTGGAGGAACCCGGGTCGGTCTCGGCCGCGCCGGCCGGCGCCGCGACCGGTAGCCCGGCGACGCTGGGCACGTCGTACTCCGGTGGTCAGGTGACCACGACGGAGTCGGCGCCGTCCCGGCCGCTGGAGACCGGCGGTACGCCGGGGCCCCGGGTGGTGATCGACCACGTGCAGGTCAGCACCTTCGGCCTGGACGCCAACGTGGAGGTCCGGCTGCTGGCCGGGGGCGACAGCGCCTCCGGGTACGCCACCGGGCCGGCGGTGGACGGCTACGTGTTGCGGCTCTGTGCGGTGGCGGCGGCCGCCGCCGTGGACGAGTTGCTGCGGGGGACCGAGAACGCCGAGCGGGGACGCTGTTTCGTCGAACACGCGGCGGTGGTGCCGTTCGGCAACTGCGAGGTGGCCACAGTGGTGGCGCTGCTGGTCTGTGAGGGCTGGGTCGAGCATCTCGCCGGGTCGGCCCTGGTCGCCGGTGATCCGCGTCAGGCGGTGGTCCGGGCGACTCTGGCGGCGGTCAACCGTCGGCTGGAGGCGCTGCTGTCCTGAGTGGTTCGAGGCAGACTGGAGCAATGAGACGCGCCACCCTCTGGCCGGACCACCTGCTCCCCGACGACAGCATTCCGCCGCCCTGGCCGGGCCGGGAAGTCCGCCTCGACGGACGGGCCACGTACGTGCGGGACACCCCGGCCACCGCCGCTGGCGCGCAGCCGGCGCTGTATGTGCACGGGTTGGGCGGGTCGTCGCAGAACTGGACCGACCTGGCCGGGCTGCTCGCCGACCGGCTGGACGGTCAGGCCATCGACCTGCCCGGCTTCGGCCGTAGCGAGCCGGGTCCGAGCTACACGATTCCGGCCTTCGCGGATCTGGTCGTCCGCTGGATCGAGCATTCCGGTCGAGGGCCGGTGCACCTGTTCGGCAACTCGCTGGGTGGCGCGGTCGCGGTCCAGGTCGCCGGGCTCCGGCCGGATCTGGTCCGCACCCTCACCCTGATCTCCCCGGCGCTGCCGTTCCTGGACTTCCGGCGTTCGTTGCAGGGGCGGATGCTGCCGGTGCTCGCCATTCCCCGAGGTGAGCGGCTGGTCGCCCGGCACCTCACCCAGCTCGCGCCCGAGGTGATGGCCCAGCAGGTGTTGGAGGCGTGCGTCGCCGACCTCAGCCGGATCTGCGATCAGCGTCGGGCCGAGGCGCTGGAGGAGATCCGGGTGCGGTACGAGGCCGAGCACTACGCCGCCGCGTACGTCCGGACGTTCCGTGGGCTGGTCTCCAGCTTCCTGCGGGCGTACCTGCCGGGGCCGGGGTCGCTGTGGCGCCTCGCCGAGGCGGTACGCGCACCGACGCTGGTGGTGGGCGGTCTGCAGGACCGTCTGGTCGACGTGCGGGTCGCGCCGCAGACCGCCCGGGTCATTCCGGACAGCCGACTGATGATGCTCGAGGGCGTCGGCCATGTGGCGCAGTTGGAGGTTCCCCGGCTGGTTGCCCGCGCGGTGGTCGGCCTGCTCGCCGAAACGGAGGACGCCGCAAAGCGGTCTGATCTGGCAGGCTGACCTGGATGCCCAGCTCAGCCCGCCATCCTGCTCGCCGTCGACGACGTTTCGCGCTGTTCGCCCAACTGGTGGCGGTGGTCGTGGCCGTCGGCGCGGCGGTGACCGTGATCGCCGAGGGGCCGGGTGGGCATCCCGGCGCCGACCGGTTGGCCGCCGAGGAGATCGGTGCGCCGCCGCCGCTGGTGGCCGGGCCGCTGCCGCCCGACCCCTCGCCCTCGGACGCGGTTCCGTCCAGCCCGCCCCCGGTGTTGCGGGTGCCCGGCGCGGTCCCGAGCGCCGGCACGGGCGGGTTCGGCTACGACGCCCGCTCCGGCCCGGTGCTGGGTCGGGCGGGCGAGCTGCGGCGTTACCGAGTCGCTGTGGAGTCGGGCAGTGACGAGGACGCCGCCGGGTTCGCCCAGGCGGTTGAGACGGCGCTGGCCGGGCCGGGCAGTTGGGTCGACAGCGGCAGGTTGCGCCTACAGCAGGTGCCGGGGGCCGCGCCTCGGGACTTCACCGTCTACCTGGCCACCGCCCGCACCGCGGGTCGGATGTGCGCGAGGGGTGGGGTGGACATCCGGATCGGCGGTCGCCCGTACACGTCCTGTCGGGCGCCCGGCCAGGTGATCATCAACCTGGACCGGTGGCGGTTGTCAGTGCCGCACCTCGTCTCGGCCGGCGTGCCGTTGGCGGTCTACCGGACGTACGTGATCAACCACGAGGTGGGTCACCAGCTCGGGCATCGGCACGAGCGCTGCCCCGGTGCGGGCCGGCCGGCGCCGGTGATGATGCAGCAGACGCTCTTCCTCAACGGTTGCCGGGTCAACCCGTGGCCGTACCTGAACGGGCGTCGATACACCGGGCCCGCCCTGTGAAGGTGATCGGCCCGACACGCCGACCATTGAACCCTCCATCAGGCGTCTTGCGGTAATAGCTATAAAATCGGAGAAATGCCCGAATAATCTGGCAGGCTTGCTGCCATGACGCCGTCGTCCCCTTACGGCCCGCCCCGGCCGCCCGACCCTCGGTCGGCGTTACGGGGCGTGCGTCCCGCGTTCGTTCGGATGCACCGGCGTCGTCGCCGCAGCATGCTGCTCGGCCTGCTCGTGCTCGCCGCCGCCATCGGCGTGACGGTCAGCCGGGGCGGCGAACCGCCAACCGAGCCTCCGGCCACCACCCAGGGCGGAATGGGCCATGGCGGTGGAGTGGCCGCGCACCCGGCGCCCACCGGCTACCCGTCGGTCGGAGCGGGACGCTTCACGTCAGCCGACGGCGAGACGCCCGTGCACGGCACTGACGGGCCGCTGCACCGGTACCGGGTCGTCGTCGAACGCGGCGCCGGCCAGGACGCCGATTCGTTCGCCGCCCGGGTGGACGAAGTGCTGGCCGATCCGCGCAGCTGGATCGCGTCCGATGAGCTGCGGGTGCAACGGGTGGCCGACGCCGGGGCTGCCGACTTCACCATCTACCTGGCCACCCCTGTCACATCCGAGCAGATGTGCGCCGAGGGCGGGTTGACCACCGAGCGCTACACCTCCTGTCGGCTGCCCGGTCAGGTCATCATCAACCTGGCCCGCTGGATGGAGGCGGTCCCCGACTACGGCGCTTCGCTGGACACCTACCGGACCTACGTCATCAACCACGAGGTGGGCCACGAGTTCGGCGAGGAGCACGAGGCGTGCCCCGGCCCGGGGGAGCCCGCCCCGGTGATGCAGCAGCAGACGTACGGCCTGCACGGCTGCGTCGCCAACGCCTGGCCCTACCTCGACGGCCGTCGCTACGCGGGGGACATCGTCCCCTGATCGACCCTGTCGTCGGTTATTCCCGCTCCCGCATACCGGACCACGTGTCGTCCCTCATGGCCGAGGGGGGCTCCCGCGAGCAACAATGGCGCGGTTCACACCGCCGATCCCGGGGAGTCCACCGTGTCGTTGCCCCCGCTCGTCGAGCCCGCCGCCGAGCTGACCGTAGACGAGATCCGCCGCTACTCACGTCACTTGATCATTCCGGACGTCGGGGTGACCGGCCAGAAGCGGCTGAAGAACGCCCGGGTGCTCTGTGTCGGCGCTGGTGGCCTCGGGTCGCCCGCCCTGATGTACCTCGCCGCGGCCGGGGTCGGCACACTCGGCATCATCGACTTCGACACCGTCGACGAGTCCAACCTCCAGCGTCAGATCATCCACGGCGTCTCCGACATCGGCCGGTCCAAGGCAGAGTCCGCCGCCGCGTCGATCCGCGAGATCAACCCCCTGGTCAACGTGGAGATCCACAACACCGCGCTGGACCGCGAGAACGTCCGCGAGATCTTCGCCCAGTACGACCTGATCGTCGACGGCACCGACAACTTCGCCACCCGCTACATGGTCAACGACGCGGCGGTGCTGCTGGGCAAGCCGTACGTCTGGGGCTCGATCTACCGCTTCGACGGCCAGGCGTCGGTGTTCTGGGCCGAGCACGGGCCCTGCTACCGCTGCCTCTACCCGGAGCCGCCGCCGCCCGGCATGGTCCCCTCCTGTGCAGAGGGAGGCGTGCTCGGGGTGCTCTGCGCGTCGATCGGGTCGATCCAGGTGAACGAGGCGATCAAGCTGCTCACCGGCATCGGTGAGCCGCTGGTCGGCCGCCTGATGGTCTACGACGCCCTGGAGATGGAATACCGCAAGATCAAGGTCCGCAAGGACCCGAACTGCGCGCTCTGCGGCGACAACCCGACGGTCACCGACCTGCTGGAAGACTACGAGGACTTCTGCGGCGCGGTCTCCGAGGAGGCCCAGGAGGCGACGCTCGACTCGACGATCACCGCCCTGGAGCTCAAGGAGTGGCAGGACGCCGGCAAGGACATCTTCCTCGTCGACGTACGGGAGCCGGCCGAGTACGAGATCGTCCAGATCCCCGGCGCCACCCTGATCCCCAAGGGCGACATCATCTCCGGTGAGGCCCTCGCGAAGCTGCCGCAGGACCGGCAGATCGTGCTGCATTGCAAGTCTGGCGTCCGCTCGGCGGAGGCGCTCGCCGCGCTCAAGGCGGCCGGATTCAAGGACGCCGTGCACGTGCAGGGTGGCGTGCTCTCCTGGATCAAGCAGATCGACCCGTCGCTCCCCGCGTACTGACGATTGCGCCGGGGTGGCCCATACGGCCGCCCCGGCAAATCGACGCAGATGACGCCGAGCGGCCGTGCGGCCGGAGCGACGCAGCCATTGCGGGCTGGCCGATTCTCCGAGGCGGCATCGCGTCTGCGCAGGTAGCGTCTCCGCCGTGGTCGACTTGGAAGCCGCGATCGGGTTCGTCGTGGCGCACGGGGATGCGGTGGAACGCGCCCGCCTCTCCTGGCCGCAACGGCACCGCCGTGCCCGCCGAGTTGCTGGAGACGGCCGAGGTCGGCCAGTCACCGGACGGCGGTTGGCCGGCCACCTGGGGCGGCGAGGTCGCCTCGATCGACGCCACCTGCTTCCGGCTCGTCGAGCTGGACGACCTGGGGGCGCTCGGCCGCCCCGCCGCCCGCCGCGCGCTGGACTGGCTGGCGTCCCGACAGCAGGCCGACGGCGGTTGGGAAGAGGACGCGTCGTTGGCCGACTCGGCACCGGAGTGGGCCCGGCCCGGCGACCCGGAGGCCGGGTTCCTCGTGTCGGCCAACGCCGGCTTCTGGCTCACCGTCGCCGGCCTGGACGCCCGGGCCTCGGGCCCGCTCGACCATCGGGTCGGTGGGGCGTACGCCGGGGTGGTGCAGGCGGCCGCCCACTCGCTCGCCGCGCGGCTGCGCCCGGACGGTAGCTGGCCGTCGTACCTCGCCGCCGGCTGGCTGAGCGCGGCCGTGCTGCACCGGCAGGAGATGTTCCAGGAGTCCGCCCGGATCCAGGTGGTGCTCGCCGAGCGGATGCCGAAGATGTCCTCCGGGGACGTGGCGTGGCTGGCGGCCACGTTGCGCCGCGCCGGCATCGACCCACAGGACTGGATCATGGTGCGGGCGCTGCGCCGGCTGACCGAGACCCAGCGCAGCGACGGCGGCTGGGAAAGCGACGACGGCCACCAGTTCGACGTGCACGCCACCCTGTCCGCAATCCGCGCAGCCCGCCCCGCGCCAGCGAGCTGACCCCGCGCCCGCGCGCCGCGCGCCCGCGCCCTCTGCGGCGATCTTGCAGTTCCTGTCGCCGATGTGCGCTGAATGCACCTTATGTCGACGCAGTAAGTGCAAGATCGCCGCGCCTGGGGCGGGGGCGGGGCGGAGGCGGGGGCCGGGGGCTAGCGCAGGTGGCCGTCTCCGGTGACGACGTACTTGGTGCTTGTCAGCTCGGGGAGGCCCATTGGGCCGCGAGCGTGCAGCTTCTGGGTGGAGATGCCGATCTCCGCGCCGAAGCCGAACTCGCCCCCGTCGGTGAACCGGGTCGAAGCGTTCACCATCACCGCCGCCGCGTCCACCCTCGCGACGAAGTCGCGGGCCGCGCTCGCCGAGTCGGTGACGATCGCCTCGGTGTGCCCGGTGCCGAAGCGGCGGATGTGCGCGACCGCCGCGTCCAGCGAGTCGACCACCGCCACCGAGATGTCGGCGGACAGGTACTCGGTGGCGTAGTCCTCCTCGGTCGCCGGCACCACGGCGGCGGAGTGGGCGGCCACCTCGGGTGAGCCGTGCACTGTCACCCCCGCCTCGGCGAACGCGGCCAGCACCGGCGGCAGGAACGCGTCGGCGATGCCCGCGTGCACCAGCAGCGACTCGGCGGTGTTGCAGGTGGACAGGCGTTGCGTCTTGGCGTTCAGCGTCACCGCGACGGCCTTCGCCAGGTCTGCGGCGGCGTCGACGTAGACGTGGCAGTTGCCCACCCCGGTCTCGATCACCGGCACTGTCGACTCCTCGACCACGGTGCGGATCAGCGACGCGCCACCGCGCGGGATGAGCACGTCGACGAGCCCTCGGGCGCGCATCAGCTCCTTGACCGAGTCACGGGAGCTGGCGTCGAGCAACTGCACCGCGTCGGCGGGCAGACCGGCCCCGGCGACCGCGTCACGCAGCACCGCGACCAGCGCGGCGTTCGAGTGCGCGGCCGACGACGACCCGCGCAACAGCGCCGCGTTGCCGGACTTGAGGCAGATCCCGGCGGCGTCCACCGTCACGTTGGGCCGCGCCTCGTAGATGATGCCGACCACACCGAACGGCACCCGGATCTGGCGCAGCTCCAGGCCGTTGGGCAGGGTGGACCCGCGGATCACCTCACCGACCGGGTCGGGCAACGCGGCCATCTCCCGCAGCGCGTCGGCGATGCCGGCCACCCGACCCGCGTCGAGCGCGAGCCGGTCCAGCACGGCCGCGCTCAGCCCGGCCTCGCGGCCGGCCGCCAGGTCCGTCTCGTTCGCGGTCAGGATCTCCGGGGTACGCGTCACCAGCGCGTCGGCCATCGCCACCAGCGCGGCGTCCTTGACCGTACGCGTGGCCACTGCCAACGCCGCGGCGGCGTCCCGCGCCCGTCGCGCCTGCTCGGTTACGCTCATGCCGGCACTCCGCTGCGCTCCGCGCCGCCCTGAGGCACCAGCGCCCTGAGTCGATGACTCGCTCGCTGAAGCTCGCTCATGCCAGCACTCCTCACAGCAGGACGAGGTCGTCGCGGTGGACGACCTCTCGTTCGTACGCCGGGCCGAGCGCCGCGGCGAGTTCGGACGTGGAACGGCCGAGCAGCCCGGGCAGCTCCACCGCGTCGTAGTTGACCAGCCCTCGGGCGACCGATGCGCCGGCGGTGTCCACCAGGTCCACCGGGTCTCCGGCAGTGAACGTGCCGTCCACGGCGGTGATGCCGGCCGGGAGCAGCGACTTGCGCCGCCCGACGACGGCGGCGACCGCGCCCGGGTCGAGGTGCAACCGCCCCCGGGGCGAGGTGGCGTGGGCCAGCCAGAACAGCCGGGCCGTCGGGCGTTGCCGCTGCGGGTGGAAGAGCGTGCCGACGGGTTCGCCGGCCAGCGCGGGCGTGGCCAGGTCGGCGGCGGTGAGCACCACCGGGATGCCGAAGCCGGTGGCGATCCGGGCGGCCTCGACCTTGGTCACCATGCCGCCGGTGCCGACGCCGGACCGGCCGGCCCCGCCGACGGTGATGCCGGCGAGGTCCGCGTCGTCGCGCACCTCCGTGATCCGGGTCGAGCGCTGATTGGTGGGGTCGCCGGTCCAGAGCGCGTCCACGTCGGAGAGGAGCACCAACAGGTCGGCGTGCACCAGCGCGGCCACCAGGGCGGCCAACCGATCGTTGTCGCCGAACCGGATCTCCTGGGTGGCCACCGTGTCGTTCTCGTTGACGATCGGCACCGCCCGCAGGTCGAGCAGCTTGCGCAGCGTCCGGTACGCGTTGCGGTAGTGCGCTCGCCGGGTCACGTCGTCGACGGTGAGCAGCACCTGTCCGACGGTGCGGCCGTGCCGGGCGAAGCTGGCCGCGTACCGGCCGATCAGCAGCCCCTGCCCGACGCTGGCGGCGGCCTGCTGGGTGGCCAGGTCGCGCGGGCGTCGGGACAGCCCGAGTGGGGCGAGCCCGGCGGCGATGGCGCCGGAGGAGACCAGCACCACCTCGCGCCCTTCGGCGGTGAGCCGACCGAGGGTGTCGACCAGCGTGTCGACGCGCTCGTCGGCCAACCCGCCGGTGGCGGTGGTCAACGAGGAGGATCCGATCTTGACGACGACCCGCCGGGCCGTCGTGACTGCGTCGCGCACCCGACCATTCTGCGTGGTCACGGCCGCACCGCCCGGCGGCGTTCCCATATGGTGGCGGATTGTGACTCCTGACGAGTACGTCGAGGCGGTGCTCGACCTGGTCGAGCGGATCCCGGAGGGCCGGGTCATGTCGTACGGCGGGGTGGCCGACGCACTGTCCGAGCGCTCGGGGCGTGCCTCGGCCCGGTTGGTCGGCAACATCATGGCCCGGCACGGGGGCTCGGTGCCCTGGCACCGGGTGGTGACCGCGAGTGGTCGACTGCCGCCGGGGCACGAGCGGGAGGCGCGGGCCCGACTGCGGGCCGAGGGAGTGCCGCTGCGCGGCGAGGGGGTGGACATCGCGGCGGCGGGCTGGTCGCCGGAGGAGGGGTTGTGATCACCGGCGGGCGTGACGTGCGACGGTGCCCCGCCCCCGGGTGGGGACGAGGCACCGCGCTGTCGTTCAGAGCGGCAGTGGGGACCGCACCTCGTTGTCGGTCCGCTTCAGGTCGGGCCACCAACGGTCCTGTGCGTCGCAGTAAACGACGAGGAACCTCCGGTTGATCGCGTCGGGCCCTGGCTGGCCGGGCACCAACTGGACGAACGTGTAGCGGCGCGACTCACCGACCGGTCTTCGTCGTGTCGGTCTGCAGCCGCACGTTCGAGCTGGCGCAGCCGCCCGCCGACATGCCCGACGGCCAGCTCGGCAGGTCGACCCGGGCGGCGAGCGGTTGGGCCCGACTGATTCGCCCGTCCGGGCCGGCCGGGGCATCGGCGCTCGGCGTCGGCGATCCGATCGGCGGTGGCGTCGGCGGTACGGAGGTCGCCGGGGCGGTGGGTTGGACGGACTCCGCCGGCACGGGCCTGGTCTGGTCATGGCGCAGTGCGGCGTTGGCGACGACGGGCGCCACCACCAGGACGACCGCCGCGGCGGCCACGGCCGCCACCGTCATCCGTCGGCGTCGGCGCAGGAGCTACCGGGCCTGGTCGGGGCCGGGGCCGCTGACCTGGGTGACCACGTCATTGCGGTACGCGGTGAACCGCTCGCGCAGTCGCGGGTCGAGGTCAGACATCGCACACCCCCTCGGTGTTCTCGTCGAGCAGTCCGGCCAGGGTCGTCCGCCCACGGTGCAACCAGGACTTCACGGTGCCCTCGGCCACCCCTTCCTGAGCGGCGATCTGGCTGACGGGCAGGTCGGCCAGGTGGTGCAGGATGACCGCTCGGCGGTGGTTGGCGGGTAGCCGCGCCAGCGCCGCGTCGATCGCCACCCGGTCCGGGGTCGGCCCGGCCACCTCCGCCTCGGCGCGTCGCTGCCGCAGCAGGTGGTTGCGGGCGGTACGCAACCGTCGCCAGCGGCTCCGGGCCAGGTTCCAGGCGACCTGCCGGACCCAGGCCACCGGGTCGTCGTACCGGACCAGGCGGTCCCAGCGGGCCAGCGCTCGGTAGAACGCCTCCTGGGCCAGGTCCTGCGCGTGCTGCTGCCACTGCCGCTGCCCCTCCCCGTCGCCGCCGGGCTGGTCTGCCCTGGGCACCGGTAACACTCCGACACAGTGACGGCGGTTGCGGGCGAGCGCTGCCGCCAACCTGACTGTTCGGCTGTGCGCACCAGGGCCGGCAGGTTGGTCAGCCTTCGACATAACGTGAGTAACATTCGGGCCCATGAAAACGCCGCCGGGCGCCGGCTCGTCAGCCAACGGCCCGCTGCCCCGATCGGTGCATGCCGGCTACGCGCTCGGCTCACTGGCGACCGGAGCGTTCGGCACAGTGCCCGGCCTGCTGTTGCTGCCGTACCTGACCGACACGCTGGGCGTGGCCGCCGGGCTGGCCGCACTGCTGGTGTTGCTGCCCAAGGCTTGGGACGTGCTGGTCAACCCGGTCGCCGGGCGGATCTCCGACCGCACCCGGTCGCGGTGGGGCGCCCGCCGGCCGTACCTGCTCGTCGCCGGCCTCGCGCTCGCCGTCCTGTTCGCGTCGATCTTCGCCGCGCCCTTCGGTAACGGTCCGGCCGCAGTGGCGTACGTCGCGATCGCCTTCTTCGCCACCGCCACCGCGTTCGCCTTCTTCCAGGTGCCGTACGTGGCGATGCCGGCGGAGCTGACCGGCGACTACGCCGAGCGCACCCGGTTGATGACCTGGCGGATCGCGGTGCTGGCGCTCGCCATCCTGGCCTCCGGCGCTGTCGCGCCGCTGGTGGTTACCGCTGGTGGCGACGGTGTGGCCGGGCACCGCTGGATGGGCCTGTTCGTGGCGGTGCTGATCGCCCTCGGCGCCCTTGGCGCGTTTTTGGGCACCCGGTCCGCGCCGACCGGCACGGTGGGCGAGAGCGAGCCGACGCTGCGCGCCCAGCTCGCCGTGGCCGGTGCCAACCGCCCGTTCCGGGCGCTGCTGATCTGCTTCGTGGTGCAGTCCGCCGGGGTGGCGACGATCCTGGCCGGGGTCAACTACTTCGCGGGGCAGATCCTGCGCGACGAGGAGAGCGGGCCGACACTGCTCTTCGTCTGCTTCGTCGGGCCGGCGCTGCTGGTGATGCCGATCTGGAGCCGGATCGGTGCCCGGCTGGGCAAGCGGACCGCGCTGGTGGTCGCCTCGCTGATCCTCGCCGTCGGTGCGTTCGCCCTGGTCGCCGCACCGGTGCTGCCGCCGGTCGCCGTCTATCTCGTGGTCGCGTTGATCGGCGTCGGGTACGCCGGGCAGCAGGTCTTCGCGCTGGCGATGTTGCCGGACTGCATCGCGCACGAGACGGCGCGCACCGGTCGACGACAGGCGGGCGTCTTCACCGGGCTGTGGACCGCCGGGGAGACCTTCGGCCTGGCGCTCGGCCCGGGAATCTACGGACTGGTGCTTCAGCTCACCGGCTACGTGTCCTCCGACACCGGCTCGGCGGCGGCCCAGTCCGACACGGCGAGGCTGGGCGTGCTGCTCGGCTTCACGCTGATCCCGGCCCTGCTGATCGCCCCTCCGATCCTCCTGCTCCGCCAGTACACCCTCACCGCCCACAGCGACCTGGTCGATCATGGAGTTGTGGTGGGGGACGAAAGCCGTTGACCGTCACGAGAAGGGCACCGTAACTCCATGATCGACGAGAACAGGGTTGAGGCTGGGGCGCTTTCCGCCACCGGGGTTCCGGCGGAACGGGTTCTTGAAGAGGTGCGGGAGCTGCGGGCGAGTGACGCGCCCACCCACGGGGGACGGCTGTTCGCGTACGTCTACGACCCGGCGGTGCCGGGGCTGGACGAGCTGGCCGCCGCCGCCCACCGGGAGAGCGCACACGTCAACGGGTTGGACCCGACCGCGTTCCCGTCCCTGCTGGCCATGGAGAACGCGCTTGTCGGTGCCGCCGCCCGGGTGCTGGGCGCCGGCCCCGGGACCACCGCCCCGGACGTCGTCGGCAGCGTCACCAGCGGCGGCACCGAGTCACTGATCCTCGCCGTCAAGACCGCACGGGACGCCCACCCGGAGATCGCCGCACCCCGGATCGTGGTGCCGTCGAGCGCGCACGCGGCATTCGCCAAGGCGGCGCACTACCTGCGGGTGGCGCTGGACGTCGTGCCGGTCTCCCCGGAGACGCTGCGTCCCGACCCGGCCGCGATGGCCGCCGCGATCCGCCCGGAGACGGTGCTGGTCGCCTGCTCCGCGCCGTCGTACGCGCACGGGGTGGTGGACCCGGTCACGCAGATCGCGGCCGCCGCCGCCGAGGCCGGGGTGCGCTGCCACGTGGACGCCTGCTTCGGCGGCTGGACCCTGCCGTACCTGCGCCGACTCGGGGAGCCGGTGCCGCCGTTCGACTTCGCGGTGCCCGGGGTCACCTCCATCTCGGTCGACCTGCACAAGTACGCGTACGCGCCGAAGGGGGTGTCGGTGCTGCTGCACCGCGACGCCACGCTGCGCGCCCCGCAGTACTTCGCGTACGCCGACTGGCCCGGCTACACGATGATCAACCCGGTGATCGCGTCCACCCGCTCGGGCGGCCCGATCGCCGCCGCGTACGCCACGGTGCGGCACCTCGGCGACGACGGTTACCTGCGGCTCGCCGCGATCACCCGGGACGCGGTGAACGGGCTGGCCGACGCGGTCCGCGCCGTCGACGGGCTGCGGCTGATGGCCGAACCGGAGTCGACAGTCGTCTGCTTCACCGCCACCGAGGGTGGCCCCGACCTGTTCGTCCTGGTCGACGAGCTGACCGCGCGGGGCTGGCACACCCAACCCCAGTTGTCGTACGACGGTCTGCCCGCCAGCGTGCACCTCACGGTGACCGCCGCGGTCGCGCCCCGGGTCGCCGAGTTCGGGCCGGACCTGACAGACGCTGTCGCTGCGGCCCAGGCGGCCGGCCCGGTCCCGCTGCCCGCCGAACTGCGGGCGCTGGCCACCTCGCTGTCCCCGGAGTCGCTCACGCCCGAGATGGTTGCCGGGCTGGCCGGGATGCTCGGCTTGGACGGTGCCGGCAACAGGCCCACGCCGAACCGGATGGCCGTGGTGAACACCCTGCTGGACGCCGCTCCGGCAGCGTTGCGGGAGCGCCTGCTGGTGGAGTTCGTCGGACTGCTGCAGCGCCCCGCCTGGTCGAACGGCGCGTGAATCGCCGGCGCCTCGCCCGCACGGGCGAGGCGCCGGCAGGCTTACGGCACTTCGTCAGGAGCGGTAGTAGTGGGTGAAAGTGGCGACGTTGTCGTCCCGCTCGCGTTCCCGCAAGCCGTTCCCATCCGCGTCGGTGCCGAACAGTTCGATGGTTGCCTTGCCCGAGGGCAACGGCATCCCCTGCCCCCGCTGGAGCCGGAGGGTGAGCCGGATATCCGCGTGCGGGGCCAGCCGGCCCAACGTGCACTGGTACGGCACCAGCGCCTCGCGCATGTTCTCGCGACACCGTTTCCAGCCATCCCCGACCGGCCGCAACTGCCACGGCAGGTCGAACGACAGCACTGCCTTGGGCACCTCGCCTGCGCTGGCGTTGCGTACCCGGACCTCGATCGTGCCCGCGAAGCTGTCGCCGGGCTCTCTGGCGAGGGCAAGGTTCGAGGAACTGACCGACACATCGACGGCGTACGGGTTGGGCCCGAAGGCGGTCGGTCCCTCGGTCTGCCGGAACCGCTGCCCGTCCCACTTGTACCCGCGCCACTGGCGCTGCGACTGCTCCAGCGGCCAGCCGACCCCCGGTGCCCGGTCGGCCATCGCCACCCGGGTCACCCCGTCGGCCCGTACCTCCAGCCCGATCAGCCACTCAGGGGTCGGTTCGGCGGTGGCGGCCACCCGGCCAAGCGTGACGACCCGACCTGCGGCGTCCCGGTCGAAGGCCACCACCTGCGCCGGCCCCCGGCTGCCGAACAGACAGCGCACCAGGACGACGGTTTCCGTCAGACCGTCACGATCGACGTCCCCGTAATCGAGATCCACGAGCAGATTGGTGTCGGTGCGTACCGGGTCGCCACTGAGCCGGACCCCACGGGAAGGGCAGACTTTGTCGTTCGGGCGGTCCGGCAGATCGTCCCAGGCGGGCAGGTCGACGGTGGCGGCGAGCAGTTCGGCCCGGCTCATCCTGCCGTCCGGGACCGGGGGCGGGGAGGAAGCGATGGGCGATGGCGAGTCGGACGGTGTCGGTAGAGCCGTCGCCGCCGGCGGTCCGGGGTCCCGGCGCAGCCCGGCCTGGCCGGCCACCGGTACGGTCACCGCCATCAGCAGCGCCGCGGCCAAGGACACCGCCGTGCGCCGCCGTCGGCGACGGACCGTCTGTCGGACCGCGGTCGGGCCGTCCGGTGCGACGGCCGGGAGCATCGTCTCCCGGTAGGTGAGGAACGCCGTGTCGAGCCGAGCGTCGTCGAACTCAGGCATGGTCGGTCACCTCGTTCTGGGGAGTTAACTGTGCCGCCAGCGCAGCACGGCCCCGGTGCAACCAGGACTTGACGGTGCCCTCCGGCACGTCCTCCTGCTGGGCTATCTCGCTGACAGACAGGTCCGCGAGGTGGTGCAACACCACTACGCGGCGATGGTTCGGCGGCAGTGCCGCGAGCGCTCGCGTCAGCGCCACCCGGTCCGGGTCGGGGCCGGGCACGTATTCCTCGCGCTGACGCTGCAGGTACGACTGAGCGGTCCGTAAGCGGCGCCAGCGGCTGGTGGCCAGGTTCCAGGCGACCCGTCGCACCCAGGCGACCGGGTCGTCGTAGCGGGAGACCTTCGCCCACCGCGCGAAGGCCCGGCAGAACGCCTCCTGAACCAGGTCCTGCGCCTGGTTCAGGTCGCCGGAGTAGGCAGCGAGCTGAATGGTCAGCGACCGGAAGTGGGCATGATAAAGCTGATCGAAGTCGGCGGCGTCGACTGAGGTACGCCCGGCCTGCCGGATCATGTTCCCTGGCGGAGGCTTGCCGAGCCTCGATTCGGCGCTCACCGTCACCTGAGTCCTCCCCGTCTGCGCCACCCGCCCCGACCGGGGGCGACACTGCTCACACGTGGGGGAGCCCGATCCGGTTGCACCGTCCGGGCGATTGTCCGGTCAGGGTGAGCGCGCCCCTGCCCGGAGCCTGGTACGTGTGTTCATGGCGAAGTCCTGTCGTGGTCCCCGTTGCCGGCGGCCGTCCTCGGCGCGCCGTACCCCGACAGAAGTCCCGAACGGGCCTCGGAGTTGCAGCTGAGCCCTGTGGTTGACTGTCTGGCAGGGGGCAGGAGGGAGGCGGTCGTGCAGCTGCCGGCAGTGCTCGGTGAGCCGATCCGGTTCGTGCTGAACTGGGGGCGCCGCTACTCGCTCTGGGTTTTCAACTTCGGTCTGGCCTGCTGTGCCATCGAGTTCATCGCCACCAGCATGGGTCGGCACGATTTCATCCGGCTCGGTGTGATCCCGTTCGCCCACGGCCCCCGCCAGGCCGACCTGATGGTGGTCTCCGGCACGGTGACCGACAAGATGGCCCCGGCGATCAAGCGGCTCTACGACCAGATGCCCGAGCCGAAGTACGTCATCTCGTTCGGCGCCTGCTCCAACTGCGGCGGCCCCTACTGGGACTCGTACTCGGTGACCAAGGGTGTCGACCAGCTCATCCCGGTCGACGTGTACGTGCCCGGCTGCCCGCCCCGGCCGGAGGCCCTGCTGCACGGCATCCTGCGCCTACAGGAGAAGATCGCCGCCGAGCAGTCCGGCATCGGCGGTGTGCCCCAGCGGGACGTGCTGGCCGCGCCGCTGGACGCTCCGCCCCGCGAAGCCCCCGCCCCCCGCTCCGTCGACTCGCTCACGGCCAAGCCGGTACGCCCACCCGCGGCGACCTGACGGCGATCGAGCCCGCGCGACGGCCGACCGCCCCGGACGGAATCCGGGCGACGGTCGGCCGCGCACGCGTCAGCTGTTGGTCGCGACGGCCAGCGTGGTCTGGGCGGTGTTGTCGCTCGGGTCGGCGTCCACATCCCCGTACCAGAAGGTGGACACCTCAAAGGTGATGAGGTCCTCGGCGTCGGCCGGGTCGGTCGGCGGGCTGATGATCACATCGAAGCTGCGCTCCTCGCCGCGCATCATCCGCCCTCCGGGCACCGACGTCGTGTCCGACATCGCCGGGCCGTCGCCGGGAATCGTGTACTGGATCACCGATCCGGCGGGCAACGGGCTGGCCTTGAGGTACAGGCCCAGGTGCGGCGCGTCACCCTGGTATCGCACGGTCACCGGCACCCGAAGGTGGCCGTAGCCGTCCGGGTTGATGGTCGCCCGGCCCAACGCCGTGATGGCGGCGTCCGGCTGAGTGTCCTGCACGTACAGGCGGGGATTGGTCAGCGACCCCGTGGTGGAGCGGAACCGGGCGTTGAACGACTCGCGCGCCAGCAGACCGCCCTGGCCGGAGTGGACCTCGACCCAACCCCCACCCATCCTCATCGGGTACGTCCGGGGGTTGGTCAGCACGTCGAAGGAAAGCGCCACCTGGACGGTCTCACCCGGGGCCAGCTGCGACCCGTTGGCCGTCAGGGCGCAATCGAGCACCCGGCGGTCGTCCCCGGGGGTCAGTCGGGCGGCGTCGCAGCCGAAAACACCCTGCGGAAAGGAGCCCGGCACCGGTTCGCGCAGCGTGATGCCGAAGTAGTCGGTTTCGCTGCCGGTGTTGGTGACGGTCAGTGGGATGCTGCCGTGGTAGCCACGCTCGGTCGGCTCCAGGATCAGCTTCCCCAGCGATACGGTGGCGCTGGTGGTGGCCGCCGGTGCGGCGGCGGCCGGTCCGGCCCCGCCGATCGTCGCGGTCAGGCCGAGCAGTGCGGCGGTGAGCAGGGTCCCCGTTTTGCGAAACATATGGTGCTGATCCTCCATGGTCGACGCCCGGCGGGGAACCTCTCGCCCGCTGGTGGCAGCGCAGCGATCGACCAATCTGACAGTGGTGTCCGGGCCCCCGCGCCGTGACCCAGACAGCATGATCGATGGATGAGGCATTCGCCACCCTGTTCTGGACGCGCCGCACTAGCCTGCGCACTATGAGCAGCTCAGCGGACCAGCGGTCCACCCACATCGTCGACGTGCTCACCGAGGAGTTCGGCGCGTCGATGGCGATCGACCCGGCCGCCTTCCGCCGCAAGTTCCGCAAGATGGCAGCGTCGCCGTTCGCCTTCTACCGGGGCAGCGCCGCGCTGTTCTACGCCGACCAGCTCGGCGACTTCGCCGACGACCGGTTCTCCGACGAGCAGACCAGCAGGGTGTGGATCCACGGTGACCTGCACGCGGAGAACTTCGGCACCTACATGAACGCCTCCGGGCAGCTGGTGTTCAACGTCAACGACTTCGACGAGGCGTACGTCGGGCCGTTCACCTGGGACCTGCGCCGGCTCGCGGCCAGCGTGGCGCTGCTCGGCTACGGCAAGGCGCTCTCCGACACGGCGATCGGGGAGCTGGTGGCCGGGTTCGCCCGTTCGTACCTGACCGAGCTGCGGGCCATCGCCGCCGGTGGTGACGACGCGATCGGTTCGATCACCCTGGACAACGCCGACGGGGTGCTGCGCCGGGTGCTCCAACGGGCCCGGCTCAACACCCGCGTCGACCTGCTCGCCGCGCAGACCACCATCGACAACTACGAGCGACGCTTCTCCGTCGGCGACGGGGTCTTCGAGATCGACGACGCCACCCGTGACCTGGTCAGCGCCGCCTTCCAGGACTACCTCGGCACGCTGCCGACCGCCTCGACGCAGCTCCGCCCGGTGGCGGCACGGATCAAGGACGTGGTGCTGCGCAAGGGCGTGGGCATCGGCTCGGCCGGGCTGCCGTCGTACAACCTGCTGCTGGAGGGGCACACCCAGGCGCTGGAGAACGACGTCGTCATCTACATGAAGCAGGCGCAGGTGCCGGCCGTCGCGCGGTACGTCACCGACGAGTCGGTCCGCGGCTACTTCCAGCACCAGGGGCACCGGACCGCCGAGTCGCAGCGGGCGTTGCAGGCGCACGCCGACCCGTGGCTGGGCTTCACCGAGCTGAACGGGACCGGTCAGCTGGTCGCCGAGGTCTCCCCGTACGCCGCCGATCTGGACTGGTCGGACGTGAACGAGCCGGAGGAGCTGACCGGTGTTCTCGTCGACCTCGGCCGGGCGGTGGCCCGGATGCACTCGGTCGCCGACGACGAATCCAGTCACGACCTGGTGGACTACTCCACCGAGGAGGCGATAGTCGCGGCGGTGGACGCCGACGAGGCGGGCTTCGTCGCGCACCTGGTGGATTTCGCGCACGCGTACGGGGTGCGCGCCCGCCAGGACCACCAGCTCTTCGTCGACCTGTTCCGCAACGGTCGACTGCCGGGCATCTGAGCGGGCGCGAAGTCGCTCAGGACGCGAACTCCAGCACCACCTTGATGTCGTCCGGCCCGGGGGTGTACGCGTCGGTGTACCGGTTCACCGGCACCCGCCGTGTGATCAGCGACTCGAGCCAGACCTGGTCGGCGCGGGCGAGTGCCTGCGCGGCCATGTTCCAGTGCCGCCGGTTGGCGTTCACCGACCCGAACACCACGTTGTTCTCCAGCACCAGCGCCCGGTTGAGAGCCCCGGCGTCGAAGTCGATGCTCCGGCCACCGCTGGACACCCCGGCCAGGCAGACGATCCCGGTCGGCGCCGCCTTGCACATCACGTCGAGGACCACAGTGGGAGCGCCGGTGCACTCGATCACCACGTCCGGCTCGAAGGGCAGGTCGTTGACCGGCACCGTGTGGTAGGTGGCGCCGAGCCCGGCGACCAGCTCCGGCTTCGGTCCCTCGGTGTTCCGGTCCAGCACGTGGACGGTGAGCCCGCGTTGGGTGCCGAGCAACGCGGCCAGCAGCCCGATCGGTCCGGCCCCGGTCACCAGGACGGTCTGCGGCTGCCACTCGGCCCGGTGCCCGATCCGCTCGATGTGGTCCCAGGCCTTCGCCACCACACTCGTCGGCTCCAGCAGCACGCCCACCTGGGCCAGCGCCGGGTCGAGCCCGACCGCGAATTGCGGCTCGACCCGCCAGCGGTCCCGGGCGAACCCGGCCAGGCCCTTGATGCCGTGTTCGGTGTACCGACCGTTGCGGCACATGTCCCACTCGCCGACCGCGCAGTTCGAGCAGGGCACCGGGTCGGGGTACCGGACGATCCCGGCCACCAGGTCACCGGGTTGCAGGGTGCCGCTGGAATCCTCGATCACCCGGCCCAGTGACTCGTGCCCGATGACCAGGCGGTCGGCACCCGGCGGCGCCTCGCCGTACTCGCCGGCGATGATCTCGTGGTCGGTGCCGCAGATCCCCACCGCCAGCGCCTCGACCAGGACAGAGCCCTCCTCGGCAGTCGGCTCGGGCTGATCCTCGACGAGGCTCAGCGAGTTGGCTACCCCAGGTCTCACCGTCACAGCGCGCACACCCTCATCTTTCCCCGCCGAGGCGTGCGCCGCGTCCAAAGCCGGCAGATCGCTGGGCATCGGCGGCGGCCAGGCGCGGGCCCGGCCGGCACTAGGATCAGCGGCATGACTCCCGAAGCCCTCGGCGCTCGACTGGTCGCGCTGCTCGCGCCGGTTGAGGCGACCCCGTCGGTTTCCGGCGGGCAACGGTTCGCCCGGGCCACAGTCGACGTGCCGCCCGCGAGTTGGCTGACAGCGGTCTCCGCCGCCCGTGACGACGCCGAGCTGGCCTGCGACTTCTTCGACTGGCTGTCCGCCGTCGACGAGTTGGCCGAGGGCTTCGACGTGGTGGCGCACCTCTGGTCGA
Source organism: Micromonospora sp. NPDC005324 (assembly GCF_040607155.1). NCBI lineage: Bacteria > Bacillati > Actinomycetota > Actinomycetes > Micromonosporales > Micromonosporaceae > Micromonospora > Micromonospora sp. NPDC005324. The sequence continues at coordinate 50,273 of NZ_JBEXGE010000034.1, forward strand.
CGCGACTACGGCACGGCCTGCTGGTGCGTACCCGGTTGCCGCGCGGCACGCCCACTGTCGCCTCGGTGGTCGACGTCTACCCCGGTGCCGCCTGGCACGAGCGGGAGACGCACGAGATGTTCGGCATCGACTTCGCCGGGCATGGAGAGTTGCTGCCGCTGCTGCTGCCTCCGGAGTTCGAGGGCCACCCGCTGCGCAAGGAGTTCGTGCTGGCTTCCCGGGTGGCGAAGCCCTGGCCGGGCGCGAAGGAGCCGGGCGAGTCCGAGGCCGGCGGCGGGCGTCGACCGATCCGCCCGCCGGGCGTCCCCGCTCCGGGCGAGTGGGGGCCCACGCCCACCCCGGCGGGCGCCGGTGGGGTGGGGGAGGGCCCGCGTGGCGGCACCCCGGCCAGGCCGGCCCGTGAGCGTCCGGCGCGGCCCGCCCCGGGGGCCCGTCCGGCGCGTACTCCCCGGCCTGTCGGCACCGCCGACGGCCCGGCCCCGGTCGCCGAGACCGTGCCCGGCGCGGCCGCACCTGACCAGCCCGACGCCGGCCCGGCTGCTGAGACCGTGCCCGGCGTTGGCCCGGCCGACCAGGCCGTGCCCGGCGTTGGCCCGGCCGACAAGACCGCGCCCGGCGTTGGCCCGGCCGACCAGGCCGCGCCCGGCGCGGCCGCATCGGGCGCGCCTGGCGAGGGCTCGGCCGCACCGGGTGGCGAGCCGATCGCGGACCCGCCGGGCCGCGCTGGCCGGGGCGACCACGACGGGGGTACGACCTGATGCCGCTCTGGGTGGAGTTGGTGCTCCGGATCGGCGGCGTGGTGGTCGCGTTCCTCACCCTGCCGTTGCTTGTCGGCCAGGCCGAGCACAAGGTGATGGCGCACATGCAGGGCCGGCTCGGCCCGATGTACGCGGGCGGCTTCCACGGTTGGGCGCAGCTGGTCGCCGACGGGGTCAAGTTCGTGCAGAAGGAGGACATCACGCCGCGCGAGGCGGACCGGGCGGTGTTCCGGTTGGCGCCGGCGGTGGCCCTGGTGCCCTACCTGCTGGTGCTGCTGGTCATTCCGCTCGGTCCGAACGACCTGGTCGGGCAACCGTTGGACATCGGCCTCTTCTTCGTGCTGGCCGTTGTCGGCGTCGGGGTGGTGGCGGTGCTGATGTCGGCGTGGGCGTCGGCCAACAAGTACAGCCTGCTGGGCGGGTTGCGCGGGGCGGCCCAGTTGCTCGGTTACGAGCTGCCGCTGGTGCTGGCCGCCGCGTCGGTGGCGATGGCGGCCGGCACGCTCAGCCTGTCGGGCATCGTGGAGGCGTGGCAGCCGTGGTGGCTGCTCTGGCAGGCACCCGCGATGATCATTTTCTTCGTCGCCGGGCTGGCCGAGATCCGTCGGCCACCGTTCGACATGCCGGTGGCCGACTCGGAGCTGGTCTTCGGCTACATGACCGAGTACACCGGTCTGCGGTTCGCGTTCTTCCTGCTCGCCGAGTACGTCGGCATCGTGGTGATCGCCGCGCTGACCACTGTGCTGTTCCTGGGTGGTTGGCAGGGCCCGTTCGCCGACGACCAGCTGGGCTGGCTCTGGACGCTGCTCAAGATCTCCGCGGTGTCCTTCGTGATCATCTGGCTCCGGGTGTCCTACCCCCGGCTACGCGAGGACCAACTCCAACGCCTCTGCTGGCTGGTCCTGGTCCCCGCCTCCCTGGCCCAACTCGTCCTGACCGCAGCCGTCCGCATAGCCCTGTAAACCCCGCTCCCTGGCGCGCGTCGATCTTGCACTTCCTGTCCCGGCAAAAGCTACCAAGTGAGGCATTTCGGCGTCCGAAAGTGCAAGATCGACGCGCGCAAGGGGGCGGGTCAGCGCAGCGGGGTGTGTGCGGGGTCTACCGGCTCGGCCGGGGGTGGGGGCGGGGTGCCGTCGCCGAAGGGGCGGCCACCCAGCGCTTCCCGGCCGTGCGGGGTGAGCCAGTTGGACAGGTCGGGGCCGAGCGGCACGATCCCGGTCGGGTTGATGTCGCGGTGCACCTCGTAGTAGTGCCGCTTGATGTGGTCGAAGTCGATGGTGTCGCCGAAGCCGGGAGTCTGGAACAGGTCCCGGGCGTACGCCCACAGCACCGGCATCTCGCTCAGCTTCTGCCTGTTGCACTTGAAGTGGCCGTGGTAGACCGGATCGAAGCGGACCAGCGTGGTGAACAGCCGCACGTCGGCCTCGGTGACGGTGTCGCCGACCAGGTAGCGCTGGTCGGTCAACCGCTCGGTGAGCCAGTCCAGCCGGTCGAAGAGCTGGTGGTACGCCTTGTCGTACGCCTCCTGGTTGCCCGCGAAACCGCACCGGTAGACGCCGTTGTTGACGTCGGAGAACACCACGGCGTTGACCTCGTCGATCTGCTCCCGCAGGTGTTCGGGGTAGAGCTGCGGGGCGCCCTCGCGGTGGTAGGCCCTCCACTGCGTGGACAGGTCCAGGCTCATCTGCGCGTAGCCGTTGGTCACCACCTGCCCGGTCGGCACGTCCACGATCGCCGGCACAGTGATGCCGCGCTCGTAGCCGGGGAAACGCTTGAAGTACGCCTCCTGGATGCGCTCGATGCCAAGCACCGGGTCCCGGCCGTCCGGGTCGAGGTCGAAGGTCCAGCTCCGCGCGTCGTGGGTCGGGCCGGCCACCGCCATCGAGATGGCGTCCTCCAGACCGAGCAACCGCCGCACGATGATCAGTCGGTTGGCCCACGGGCAGGCCCGGCTGACCGCCAGCCGGTACCGGCCCGGCTCGACCGGGTATCCGTCGCGCCCGTCCTCGGTGATCCGGGTGGCGATGTACCGCTGGTCGCGGGTGAACTCGCCGCCCGGCTCGACGTACTTGCCGCCTTGTTCCTCGCCCACGTCGCCCTCCCGGTCTGGTCCGTGTCTCTACCCAATCCTCGCGGATCTACGGCGCACTGTGGTCCCGGATACCCTGCCGACATGACGGATGTGGAGGCGGCGGCACGGCGGTTCATCGCCGACGTGTGGAATGCCCGCCGGGAGGAGTCGGCGTACGAGCTGGTCGCCGACGAGTGCCCGGGGCTGGGCGGCACCGGGCCGGAGGCGACGTTGGCCTGGCACCGTGAGCGCCGGGCGGCCTTCCCGGACCTCCGCTACAAGATCGTCGACGTGGTCGCGGCCGGCGAGCGGGTGGCAGTGCACTGGCGGGCCGCCGGCACCCACGCCGGCCAGTTCGGGCCGGTGCCGCCGACCGGGCAGGTGGTCAGCTACTCCGGGGCGACGTTCCTGCGCTTCGACGCGGCGGGCCGGATCGTCGAGGTGTGGAGCTGCAACGAGCTGTTCCAGTTGCTGCAACAACTCGGCGTCGAGATGCTCCCACCGGTCGTGGTCAACGGGCCCGGGGCGTGATCCGGCTGATGGGCAGATTGATCGGGAAGGGCTCGCCGGTGTCGACGAACTTCGTCCACCGCCCGGTCTCGGTGTAGACCTCGTTCACCGCGTCGATCCGGTAGGTCACGACCTCCAGCGCGCCACCCTCCGTCTCGATCCGCCAGTAGTAGGGGATGCCGGCCTGGGCGTACAGCGCCGGCTTCAACACCCGGTCGATCGAGCGGGTGCTCGGCGAGACGATCTCGATGGCGACGACCACCTCGTGCGGCTCGTACCTCGCCGGCTCGCGGGCCGCCGCGGCGGCCGTGGTGACCAGCACGTCGGGGATGAAGGACCGGGTGCGGTTGATCCGCACCTCGACCGCCTGGGTCACGTCGTAGCCGTCGGGGCATTCTTCGTCGAGCGCAACCATCAGCCGGCCGGCGATGGTCTGGTGGGTACGGGTGGGGGAGGGGGACATCAGCAGCACTCCATCGAGCAGTTCCCGGCGGCGACCATCCTCGGGCAGCGCATCCAGGTCGTCAGTCGTCCACTCGCTCTCGGGCGGGTGGTCGCTCTGCAGCGCGGCGGTCATGGCAGGTCCTTCCAGGTGCGTTCGTTCTCCCCGCGACCACGGTACCGCCCTGGACCTGTGGGTGGTGGTCGCGCGCGCCGTGGCCACAGGGCAGGATGGTCGACATGAGCGACCCCGGCGAGCGCGGCGACACCAGCGAACGCGGCCTTCCCGGCGCGGGCCTGGTGAAAGGGCTTGCGGTCACCCTCAAGACGATGACCAGCCGTTCGACCACCCAGCAGTACCCGGACACGGCCCCCGACCTGCCGCCCCGCTCGCGCGGCGTGATCGCCCTGTCCGAGGAGAACTGCACGGTCTGCATGCTCTGCGCCCGGGAGTGTCCGGACTGGTGCATCTACATCGACTCGCACAAGGAGGAGGTGGTGGTGCCCGGCGCCGCCCGCCCCCGCCAGCGCAACGTGCTCGACAAGTTCGACATCGACTTCTCGCTCTGCATGTACTGCGGCATCTGCATCGAGGTCTGCCCGTTCGACGCGCTCTACTGGTCGCCGGAGTTCGAGTACGCCGAGTACGACATCAAGGACCTGCTGCACGACAAGGACCACCTCGGTCAGTGGATGGCCACCGTTCCGCCGCCGCCCGCGCACGACCCGAACGGCGAGCCGGCCAAGGAGGAGACCTCCGCCGCGCGCAAGGCAGCCGCCGCACGTCCCGCTCCGGCAGCGGTACGTCCCGACAGCGACCAGGACCCGGCGTCGTGAGCGCCCGAGCCGGAAGGGCGCCCCGGTGACCGGGGCGGACGTGCTGCTGCTCGCCCTCGGCGCGGTGGCGGTCGGTGCCGGCGTGTTGGTGGTGACCACGAAACACCTGGTCCGGGCCGGGCTCTACCTGGTGGTGTGCCTGGGCGCGTTGGCAGGTGACTTCCTGGTGCTCAGCGCCGAGCTGGTGGCCTGGGTGCAGGTGCTGATCTACGTGGGCGCGGTGGTGGTCCTGCTGCTGTTCGCGGTGATGCTGACCCGGGCCCCGATCGGGGCCTCCGACGATCTGGACCGGCCCGGCTGGCCGGCCGCGCTGATCGGTGGCGGCGCGGGGCTGGGGCTGACCGCCCTGCTGGTCGACGCGTACCGCTGGAGCACCGTCACCCTGCCTGACGCCGGCACCGCCGAGCGGCTGGGTGAGCAGATCTTCCAATCCTGGGTGCTGCCGTTCGAGGTGCTCTCGGTGCTGCTGCTCTCCGCGTTGGTGGGCGCGATCGTGCTGTCCCGGCCGGACATCGGCCGAGCCGCCCCGCAACGCGACGGCACGGCAGCCGACCTGGTCGACAGCGAGCCCGGGGGGCGCCGGTGAGGCCGGTCATCCCGTACGTCACCGCCGCGCTGCTGTTCGGCCTCGGCGTGTACGGCGTACTGCGCCGACGCAACGCGGTGCTGGTGCTGATGTCGGTCGAGTTGATGCTCAACGCTGTCAACCTGATCCTGGTCACCGCTGACACCACCGCCCGCGCCGTGCTCCCGCACTCGGGGCAGGTCTTCGCGCTGTTCGTCATCGTCCTCGCCGCCGCCGAGATCGGGGTGGGGCTGGCGATCGTCCTTCAGCTCTACCGGCTGCGGGCGACAGTCGCCGTGGATGACGTGCCGTTGACCGAGTCGCCGGATCCCGTCGGTGGGCGCGAGCCGGCCGTCGGAGACTCGGAGGCGGGCCGGTGACCGGGCTGCTCGGGGCGCTGCTGCCCGCCGTACCGCTGGCCGCCGGGCTGCTCGGTCTGCTGCTGCCACCGGCCCCTCGGCGGGACGGCGCGACCGGCGGCGACCGGGGTCGGACGGCCGCGGTGACGCTCGGCGTCCTCGGTGCGGCCGGCGCGCTGGCGCTGGCCGTGGCGCTGCTGTTCACCGTCGACGGGCCGACGGAGACGTCGGCCACCTGGGTCGATTTCGGGGGCCTGGCGGTGACCCTCGGCGTACGGCTGGACGGCGCCGCCGCGCTGGTAGCGGTGGCGGTCACCGCTGTCGCCCTGGCCGTGCAGGTCTACTCGATCGGTTACCTGCGACGCGGTCCCCACGACGACGTCGACGTGGACCACCGCTACCCGCCCTACGCCGCCCAGATCAGCCTCTTCACAGGTGCCATGCTGCTGGTGGTGGTCGCCGGCGACCTGATCATGCTGTTGGTCGGCTGGGAGGTGATGGGCCTCTGCTCGTACCTGCTCATCGCCCACGACCGCCGACTGGCCGGCGCCCCCGCCGCCGCCATGAAGGCGTTCCTGGTGACCCGGGTCGGTGACGTCGGTTTCCTGCTCGGCATCGCGCTGCTGGGTGTGTCGACGGGCAGCTTCCGGATCGCCGACGTGCTCGCCCACGAACACTCCAGCGCCACGTTGACCGCCGCCGGCCTGCTGCTGCTCGCCGGCGTGGCCGGCAAGAGCGCGCAGTTCCCGCTGCACACCTGGCTGCCGGACGCGATGGCCGGCCCGACCCCGATCTCCGCGTTGATCCACGCCGCGACGATGGTCGCCGCCGGGGTGTACGCGGTGGCCCGGCTCTACCCGCTGTTCACCGCCGCGCCGGTGACGCTGACCGTCCTGGGGGTGCTCGGCGCGATCACGCTGCTGCTCGGCGCGCTCGCCGCCACCGCCCAGGACGACATCAAACGCGTGCTGGCCTGGTCGACGGTGTCCCAGCTGGGCTACATGACCGGCGCGCTGGCGGTCGGCTCACCGTCGGCCGCGCTGTTCCACCTGCTCACCCATGCCGCCTTCAAGGCGCTGCTGTTCCTCGCCGCCGGCGCGGTCATCCACGCCGTCGGCACCACACTGATGTCGGAGATGGGCGGGCTGCGGCGCAGCATGCCGGTGACGTTCTGGTGCACTGTGGTGGGCCTGGGCGCGCTGGCCGGGGTGCCGCCGTTGGCCGGTTTCTGGAGCAAGGACGGCGTACTGACGGTCGCCGAGTCGGCCGCACTGGAGGGCACCGGCCCGGCCCCGTCCTGGGTGGGCTGGATCGTCTGGGTCGCCGGGCTGGTCGGCGTGGCGGTCACCGCCTGGTACGCGGGTCGGCTACTGCTGCGCGCCTTCTTCGGCGCTCCGCGCCTGCCCCTGGTCCGGCCGCACGACCCGCCGGCGGTGCTGCGCTGGCCGGTGCTGCTGCTGGCCGTGCCGGCCGCGCTGCTCGGTCTGGCCGGGTTCCTCGGGGCGTTCGCCGACCGACTGCGGTTCCCCACCGTCCCGGTGGCGGGCTCCGAGGACGGCCTGGTCCACCTGGGGCCGGGGGTGCTGCTGCCGCTCGCGTTCCTGCTGTTCGGCGCCGCGCTGGTGACGCTGGGCTGGCGGCGCGACCCGGCCGCCGACCCGGCGGCCGCGCTGGGTCCGCTGCGGCCGGTCTTCGCCCGCGCGTTCCGGCTCGACGACGTCCAGCACACAGTTGTGGTGCGTCCCGTCCGCGCGCTGGCCCGCGCCGCGCGCACGAGTGACGAGGTGGTGGTGGACGGCGCGGTCGAGGGCAGTGGGCGAGCCGCGTCTGGTCTGGGCGCGGGGCTGGCCGCGCTGCACCGCGCGGCGCTGCCCCGGGCCGCCGCCGGCGTCCTGGCCGGCGCGCTGCTGATCGGCCTGGCCGCCGCCCTGGTTGGAGTTGACCGATGACGTTGGGGCAGGGGTTGCTGGTCGCTGTTCTGGCGGTGCCGGCGCTGGGTGCGGTAGCGGTGGCGGCGACGCCCCGGGACCGGGCGGCCCGGTTGGTCGGCACTGTCGCGGCGGCGTTGACACTGCTGGCCGCGGTGCCGCTGGTGTTCGGCGGTCGAGGCTGGGTCGCCTGGTCGGCCGGCGCGCCGGCGGTGCGCCCGTGGCACCAACTGGACCTGCCCTGGGTGCCCGGTCTGGAGTTGCGCTTCCACCTCGGCGTCGACGGCATCTCCTGGCCGCTGGTGGTGTTGACCGCGCTGCTCACGTTGCTCTGCTGCGCGTACACGATGTGGCGGGTGCCGGCCGGCGGCAGCGGCCGGGCGCTCGTCGCGCTGCTGTTGGTGGTCGAGGTGGGCATCCTGGGCACCTTCCTCGCCCTGGACCTGGTGTTGTTCTTCCTCTTCTTCGAGGTCGTCCTGCTGCCGATGTTCGCGATCATCGCCGGCTGGGGTGGCGCGGACCGGCGTCGGGCGGCCCGCAAGTTCGCGCTCTACACGCTGTTCGGCTCGGTGCTGCTGCTGGTCGGCGTGTACGTCGTGGTCGCCGCCGCCGGCACCGCCGACCTGGTGACGCTGACCGGCGGCGCGGGGATGTCCAGGGGCACCCAGTTGGCTGCGTTCACACTGCTCGCGTTGGCGTTCGCGGTGAAGAGCCCGCTGTGGCCGTTGCACTCCTGGCTGCCCGACGCGCACACCCAGGCACCCACTGTGGGCAGTGTGGTGTTGGCCGGTGTGCTGCTCAAGATGGGCACGTACGGCCTGATTCGGGTGGCGGTGGGGGTGGCGCCGGAGGGTGCCCGTTGGGCGGCGCCGGTGCTCGGCGTGCTCGCCGTCGCCGCGATCCTGATCGGTTCGCTGGTCTGCCTGGCCCAGTCGGACCTGAAGCGGCTCATCGCGTACTCCAGCGTGGGGCACATGGGCTTCGTGCTGCTGGGCGTCGCCACGCTGACCGCCACCGGCATCCAGGCGGCGTTGATCGGCAACGTCGCGCACGGTGTGATCACCGGCCTGCTGTTCTTCCTGGCCGGGGCGGTGAAGGACCGTACCGGCACCGGCACCCTCGCCGAGCTCTCCGGGCTGCGGGAGACCGCGCCACGGTTGGCGGGTCTGCTCGCGTTCGCGGCGATCGCGTCGCTGGGCCTGCCCGGGCTGGCCGGCTTCTGGGGTGAGGCGTTCGCGGTGATCGCCGCCGTGCAGGTGGGCGGCCCGCTCTGGACCACGCTCGGGGTGCTGGCGGCGGTCGGTGGGGCGCTCACCGCCGCGTACTTCCTGCGGTTGCTGCGCCAGGTCACCCACAACCGGCCGAGCCCCGCCGTCGGTCAGGTCGGCACCGGCCTGGCCGGTGCGGAGCTGACCGCCTGGGTGCCGCTGGTGCTGCTCGCGTTGGCCATCGGGTTGGCGCCGACGTTGGTCCTCGGCGTCGCCGAGGCACCCGTCGACGCCCTGATCGGTGTGGTTTCCCGGTGAGCGCGAGGAGTGCAGCGGAGCGAAGCCCCGCAGTCGCGAACGAAGGCAGGCTCAGATGAACGTCGTGCAGAGCGTGGACAGCGTCGCGCTGCTGCCGGCCTACCTGGCCGCCGGCACGGCCGTGCTCGTGCTCATCACCGACCTGCTCGTGGCCCGGCCGCGGGCCACCATCGCCGTGGCCGCGCTCGGCGCGCTCGGCACCGCCGTCGGCTCCGCGCTGGTCGGGGCGGGCGCCGAGCGGCGGACGTTCTGCGTGGGCGCCGACTGCTCCTGGATCTTCGGCGGTCGCGCGGCACTGGTCGGCGTGGTGGTCGCGCTGCTCACCCTCGGAGTGCTCGGGCTGTCGGTGCCCGCGCTACGGGCCGGGCGGTCACCGGTCGGGGAGTACGCCTTCCTGCTGGCCTGCTCGATGACCGGCGGCGTGGTGCTCGGCGCGGCCGGAGACCTGATCACGCTGATCGTCGCCCTGGAGACGCTGACCCTGCCGCTGTACGTGCTGGTCGGCCTGCGCCGGGGGAGCCTCGCGAGCGCCGAGGCGGCGGTGACCTTCTTCGTGGTCAGCGTGGTGGCGACCACGCTGACACTGCTCGGCGCGGCGCTGCTGTACGCGGTGACCGGCGGGCTGCACCTGGACCGGCTCGGCGCGTTGCTCGCCGAGCAGCCGGAGCTGCGGGACCTGCCGCTGACCACCGCCGCGGTGGCGGTGCTGCTGGTCGGCCTGGCCTTCAAGGTGGCGGCGGTGCCGTTCCACGCCTGGGCCCCTGCCACCTACGACGGGGCGCCACTGCCGGTGGCCGCGTACCTGTCCACAGCGTCGAAGCTGGGCGGCCTGGTCGCCCTGCTCGCCGTGGTGCAACGGGCGCTGCCGGCGGACCAGACCGGCCCGGTGCTCGCCCTGCTCGCCGTGCTCACCATGACCGTCGGCAACCTGGTCGCCCTGCGTCAGCGGCGGACCGTCCGGCTGCTCGCCTGGTCGTCAGTCGCGCAGGCCGGGTACATCCTCGCCCCGCTGGGAGCGTTGGCGCTGGCCGCCGGGCGCACGGACGAGGCACTGTCCGCCGCGTACGCGGCCGCCGTGGCGTACGCCGTCTTCTTCGTGGTGTTGGAGCTGGCGGCGTTCGCCGGAGTGACAGCGCTACGGCCGGCGGGTGCGGACGGAGGCACGCTGGACGACCTGCGTGGAGCAGCCCGGCGGCACCCGTGGCGAGCTGCGGCGTTCGGTCTCGCGCTGGTGGGTCTGGCTGGTCTGCCGCCGGGGCTGGCTGGCCTGTTCGCGAAGGTGACAGTGGTCCGGGCGCTGCTGGACGGTGGCGCGGCCTGGCTGGCGCTGGTGGTGGCGCTGAACGCCGTGATCGGGCTCGCCTACTACCTGCGGGTGACCGCCGCGCTCTGGGCGCCGGCGCCCCTCGCTCCCGCGAATGGCGGCGGCGCCGCGGCCGTACCCGTGGTGGGTGTGGTGGCTGTGGTGCTGGCGGTGGCGACGGTGGCCGCCGTGGTGCTGGGCTTCGCCCCCCAGTTGGTGCTCGACCTGGCCAGCCGTTGACCTGACCTGCGACTTCGGTCTCAGTGAACTCTCAGCGTTGAGACGGATGGTTGGCGGGTACCGGGTTGTTGGACCGGTCAGCGGATCCCGGCGATCCGTGCACCGAAGGAGACATCGTGCACCACAACCGTCTGAAGACCGCAGCGCTGCTCGGCCTGCTCAGCGCCCTGATCCTGGCGGTGGGTTACTGGTTCGGCGGCAGCGGCGGCCTGGTCATCGCCGTCCTCGTGTCACTGGTCATGAACGGCGTCACCTACTTCTACTCCGACAAGCTCGCACTGCGCTCGATGAGGGCGCAACCGGTCACCGAGGCGCAGTTCCCCGAGCTGTACCGGATGGTCCGCGAGCTGGCCACCGATGCCCGGCAGCCGATGCCGCGGCTCTACGTCAGCCCCACCGCGCAACCCAACGCGTTCGCCACCGGTCGCAACCCGCAGCACGCGGCCGTCTGCGTGACCCAGGGCATCACCGAGATCCTCGACTACCGCGAGCTGCGCGGCGTGATCGGGCACGAGCTGTCCCACGTCTACAACCGGGACATCCTGATCTCCAGCGTGGCGGCCGGCCTGGCCAGCATCATCACCCTGCTGGCGAACCTCGCCTTCTTCATCCCGCTGGGCGGCGGGGACGACGAGGACCGACCCAACCCGGCTGTGCTGCTGCTCACCCTGATCCTGGGCCCGATCGCGGCCACAGTGATCCAGTTGGCGATCAGCCGGAGCCGCGAGTTCCAGGCGGACGCCTCCGGCGCCGAGCTGAGCCGCGACCCGCTGGCCCTGGCCAGCGCGCTCCGCAAGATCGACGCGGTGGCCCGGCGTCGGCCGTTGCCGGCCCAGGGCCAGCTCACCAGCACCGCCCACCTCATGATCGCCAACCCGTTCCGGGGTGGCGGCATGGCGGCGCTCTTCTCCACCCACCCCAAGATGGAGGACCGCGTCGCCCGGCTGGAGCAGATGGCCCGCAACGCGGGACCGGTGCAGTTCCAGCGCTGATCCGCTGATCCACCGCCTCCGCCCGTACCCGGTCGCCCCGGGTGCGGGCGGAGTGCTGTATTTCCGTTGTCTACCGGCCGGGCAGTGGCGTTAGGGTCATAACGGCTCACGCTCATTACACCCTCGGGAGGTTCACGGTGACCGCGCTGCGTCAGTACCTGGGTGTCTGGCGGATCCCCGGCGCGCCCATGCTGCTGATCACCGGCATCATCGGGCGGCTCGGAATCGGCATGACCCCGCTGGCGCTGCTCCTGGTGGTCGAGCAGGTGACCGGGCGCTACTCGCTGGCCGCCATCGCCGGCGGCATCTACGCCCTGGCCGGTGCAGCCCTCAGCCCGGTTGCCGGACGGATCGCCGACCGGGTCGGCCCCAGCCCCGTCCTGCTGCTCACCGCCGTGGCCCACCCGCTGGCGCTCATCGGGTTGCTGCTGGCCAGCCGCTCCGGCGACGACGCTCTCCCCGCCATCTACCTCGCCGCAGGCGTGGCCGGTGCCACCTACCCACCGCTCACCGCCGCCATCCGAGGCGCCTGGAACGACCTGACCGGCCCCAACTCCGGTCGGTACCACCTGCGCAACACCGCGCTGGCCGCCGAGACCACGCTGTTCGAAATCGTCTTCGTCCTCGGCCCGCTGCTCGTCGCCGGCTTCGTCCTCGTCGCCGACGCGGCGGCCGCGCTGATCGGTGCGGCAGTGGTCACCCTGGTCGGCACGACCGCCGTGGCCCTCGGTCGGGTCATGCGCGGCTGGCGTCCGCACCCGCAGGAACACCACGCCCGTGGGCTCGGCCCACTGCGGGTCCCCGGCTTCCCGGCCCTGCTGATCTGCGTGGCCGGCCTGGGCATCGCATTCGGAGCCGCCGGTGTGATCGTTCCGGCGTTCGCGAGCGACCACACCACCGACGACCCGGAGAGCCTCGCCGGTGTGCTGCTCGCGGTCTGGGGGATCGGCAGCGCCATCGGTGGGCTGTGGTTCGGCGTCCGCAAGCCGGCACCGAACATGACCCGGCAGTTCGCCCTGCTGCTCGGCGCGCTGGCCGCCACCTTCGCCGTGTTCGCGGTGATGCCCACCCCACTCGCGCTGGGTGTCGCGCTGGTCGCCGGTGGGGCCACCATCGCGCCCGCGCTGACCCTGGAGAACACACTGGTCGGCCGGATCGCCCCGACCGGCATGTTGAACGAGGCGTACACCTGGGTGGTCACCGTCGCGGTGGCGGCGAGCGCCGCCGGCGGCTCGGTGGCCGGCGTGATCGTGGATCACGCAGGCGGCGTCCGCTGGGCATTCTTGTTCGCCGGGGCGGCGGTCGCCGTCGGGGCCGCGGTCGCCGCACTGCCCGCCGGGCCCATCGCCCGAGCGGAAACCACTGCGGTACGCACCGAACACCCCGTCACCGTCTGACCAGCCCCTGCGTCTCAGCCTGTGCGCTGGCCGGCCCGCGCCGTGGGCGGCCTTGCGCCTTGATCGACTCGGGTTCCTGTAAGTCGCGGTGTCCCAGTCGCCTGGATGCCCCGACTTACAGGAACCTGAGTCGATCCAAGCCGGGACCGGACCGCTGGTGGGGCCGGGGTGGGCTGCCCTCAGCGGTAGTTGTCGAACTGAAGGGCGACGCCGAAGTCCTCACCCTTGAGCAGCGAGATGACGGCCTGAAGGTCGTCGCGCTTCTTGCCGGTGACGCGCAACTGGTCACCCTGGATCTGCGCCTGCACGCCCTTGGGACCCTCGTCGCGGATCTTCTTGCTGATGGCCTTGGCCTTGTCCGTCTCGATGCCCTGGATCACCTTGCAGTCGATCTTGAAGATCTTGCCCGACGGGCGCGGCTCCCCAGCATCCAGGGACTTCAGCGAGATGTTCCGCTTGACGAGCTTTTCCTTGAACACGTCCAGTGCGGCGCGGACGCGCTCCTCGGTCTCCGCCTGAAGACCGATCGCCTCCTCGCCGGACCAGGAGATCTCAGCGCCGGTGCCGCGGAAGTCGAACCGCGTCGCAAGCTCCTTCTCCGCCTGCCGAAGGGCGTTGTCGACCTCCTGACGGTCAACCTTGCTCACGATGTCGAACGACGGGTTCGCTGCCATGTTTCTGCTCCTGCTGTCCGGCGGTCTGGGCCTGCCGTCGGCCGCCGACCAGCGGCACGACCCCCTGACCGTACCCGGTTGCATCGGCACCGGGGGGAGCCGCTATTCTTGCTTCCGCCGCCGCGTTGCGACGCGGTGGGGTGCCCTGGCGGGTTGCCCGAGCGGCCAATGGGAGCGGACTGTAAATCCGTCGCGAAAGCTTCAGAGGTTCGAATCCTCTACCCGCCACCAGGTGCAAAAAGAGGCCCCTGACCAGCGTTCACGCCGGTCAGGGGCCCCTTTCGTTCAATGAGATCGACAGCGGCGGCCACTTCGTGGCCTGGGGGCCCCGGAGCTCCTCGCCGGCGAGGAGCGTCACGCGTTCCGTCCACTGCGGTGAGCCTGAGTCCGCGTCGCCGTCGTCGCTTCACGACGCTGGCGGGTTGGCTGGGTGATGCCCGGTGGCAGTGGACGTCGGATCGCAGACGCCGGAGCGGATGCGCGCGGGTTGGCGAGAGCCGCCAAACGCCAGAGTTTCTCGTCGTACGCCGGGCGCGACGACGGTCGGCACCAGGGTCGGGGCGAGCCGCGTTGCCTCGGAATGACCCCTTGTGCCCGAGAGGGAACCAGGTATGGTGGTCGATGGACTGGCCGCCGTCGGTGCGTTTCGGCCCGGCGGGTTCAGTCACAGGGAGTGATCGTCAGAGACGTGTCGGTGGGTGCATAGCAGCCTGGGTGAATTGTGCTGATGGTCGTATCAAGCGTCGGGCGAAACGCCTGATGGCATGGAACGGGCCCTGATCTGGCACGGCGGGCTGTCCGAAGGGCGCGACCTAGTCAACGCTCGGACCGGTCCCGCCACTGGCCGCTTTTCTGCATACGGGCCGTGTGGCACGATCGTGGAACCTCCACCATCCCTGCGACACTTCCCCGACAGGAGCAAAAATGTCTGGTCGAACGCTGGGCCGGCTGCTTGGCTCGTTCTTGGTGCTTACCGCCCTCGCGGTTGTCTTCGTGGGTGACCTGTGGGGCGACCAGATGCAGACTGCGGACGTCATCTGGAACATGCCAGCACCTCGATAACAAGCACGATCTCGATGATGTGACCGGCGGGGGCGGTGAGGGGGCGTCGCATGGCGGGTAACGGCCGCGCGGGCCCCCGCTCGACCGAGCGCGCCTGGTTCATCACCGGGCCAATGGCGTTGCTGGCCGTCGTCTGTTCCACAGTCGTCGGCCTGGTCGCTGATGAGTCCGTCGGGGAGTGGCCGCTCGCCGCGGCCCTGCTGGTCGCCATGGTTGCCGCAGGGCTCCCGGTGCTCAACTTCTCGGTGCGGCGTCAGTCGATCGGGGTGACGCTCACCGAGATTCCGCTGGTCCTGGCGTTCTATCTGGTCCGGCCACTCACCGTGGTGACGATCTACACCCTCGCGGCCGTCATCACACACCTCCGGCACCGCTTTGCCGCGACGAAGTTCTGGTTCAACGTCGCTCGCGCCGCTGCGGGCTCGTCCCTGGCGATCCTGGTCCTGCAGGCGCTGCCGCCCGTGCGGGGGGTCGGCCCGGGAACGTGGCTGACCCTGTTCGTGGCGGCCAGCATGGTCAACCTGGTGAGCATCCTCTCCGTGGCGGGCGTGCACACCCTGCTACAGGGCTGGCAGGTGGGCTGGGAGACCATCCGGAAGTGCCCCCCGGCGCTGCTCACCGCGGCCATCAACATAGCCAGTGGGTTGGTCGTCCTCATTCTCATCGCGGTGACCTGGTGGTCGTTGCTGCTGTTGGCGGCGCTCGTCGGCGCGTTGGCCATCGTCTACCGCGCGTACGCGCAGTTCTTCCGACAGCATCGCACCCTCGCCGACATGTACGAGCTGAGTCGCGCGGTGGCCGAGAGCGGTCAGGACGGGACCTTGGCGGACGCGCTGCTGGGCCGGGTGCGGGCCCTCATGCAGGCGGAGTACGCCACGCTGTGGCTGCCGGCTCAGGGTCGGCATCCGGAGGTGCTGCTGACGGCACGAAACGACGATCCGGGTCTGCTCGACCTCGCCAAGACCCCAGCCGTCCTGCGGAGACGGGCCCGTGACGAGGGGCGCGTCGTCGCGGTCGGACGTGGCATGACCACCGACGCCGACCTGCGCGGCGAGTTGTCCGCGCAGCGGGTCAAGGACGTGATCGTGCTTCCGCTCCGGTCGGGCCAGGTGATCATCGGCACGCTCGAGGTCGCCAACCGGCTCGGTGACAGCAACTACTTTGTCCGCAACGACGTGCCGCTGTTCGAGACAGTGGCGGCGCACGCGGCGGTGGCGCTGGAGAACTCCCGGCTGGTGGACCGGCTGCGGCACGACGCGTACCACGACGCGCTGACCAAGCTGCCCAATCGTCGGCGCATCACCGGCGCGCTGGACGAGTCGGTCAAGATCCGGGCGCCCGGCGAGGTGGTGGCGCTGCTGCTCTTCGATGTGGACGGGTTGCGGCAGGTCAACGAGTCGCTCGGTCACGCGGCGGGGGACAAGGTCCTGGCCGAGGTCGCCAACCGGTTGCGGGCCAGCGCGCCGTCGTCGGCTCTGGTAGGCCGGGCGAGTGGCGACGAGTTCCTGGTGACGCTGCGGCTGGAGAGCGCGGACGCGGCGTTGGAGCTCGCCAGTCAGCTACGTGACCAGATCCGCGACGAGATGGTCTTCGACGCGCTCACGCTGGTGGTGGACACCGCCGTCGGGGTGGCCGTACACCCGGATCACGGCAGCGATGCGGCGACCTTGCTGCTGCGGGTCGACCTGGCCACCACGGCGGCCAAGTCGGTGCCGGGCAGCGTGCAGTTGTTCAACCCGGGCCTGGAGTCCCGGTCGCTGCGCCGGCTGGGTCTCGCCGGCGACCTGCACCAGGCACTGGATCAGGGAGAGCTGGAGGTCTACTTCCAGCCCAAGGTGACATTGCGGGACCGCCGCCTGGTCGGCGTCGAGTGCCTGGCCCGTTGGGAGCATCCGACGCACGGCACGGTCGCACCCGAGGACTTCGTGGCGGTGGCCGAGCACACCGGCCAGTTGAGTCGGCTCACCGAGGTGGTGCTCCGGGAGGGGCTGCGCCGCAGCCGGGACTGGGCCGAGGCCAACCAGCCGTTGCCCATCGCGGTGAACCTGGCCGCCCGGACGCTCACCGACCAACACTTCCCGGATCGGGTGCAGGAGCTGCTGACCGAGTACAAGGTGCCGGCGCAGCGCCTCACCCTGGAGATCACCGAGTCGGGTGTGCTGGACGGCACGGACCGGCCCATCCCCACCCTGCAACGGCTGCGGGATCTCGGTGTACGGCTGTCGGTGGACGACTTCGGCACTGGCGACTCTTCCCTGGCGCACCTGCGCCGGCTGCCGGTGCACGAGGTGAAGGTGGACCGTTCCTTCGTGCAGGGCATGGCGACCGACCCGGGGGACCTGGCGATCGTCAACGCGGTGGTGACCCTCTCCCAGCAGTTCGGGTTGGCAGTGGTGGCCGAGGGTGTGGAGAGCGAGTTGACCCTGGAGCTTCTCCAGGACATCGGCTGCGAGATCGGGCAGGGCTTCCTGTTCAGCCGGCCGCTGCCGTACGAGCGGTTGGCCGCCTGGTTCGGTGCCCAGGTGGACCCGGAGACGATCTCCAGCGGGGAGCTGCCGCGCCTTCGTGTCGTGCCCTGAGCAGGGCGCGGACGATCACCAGGGATCCGATTTCACCTGTCGAGCCGGGCCGTGTATTCTTACTCCTGCGCGCCCTACGGGGAGATCGCGCAGGCCCCCTTAGCTCAGTCGGCAGAGCGTCTCCATGGTAAGGAGAAGGTCTACGGTTCGATTCCGTAAGGGGGCTCGAGGGTTCAGCTGGACCCATCGCAGCGGTGTAGCTCAGATGGTAGAGCAAGCGGCTCATAATCGCTGTGTCGCCGGTTCAAGTCCGGCCACCGCTACTCTCGTCTTCCGGGCTCGTTGCCGGTGGTCGTAAGAAAATGGGCGCTTCTGGCGCCCACTTTGCATGTCCGCGCTGTCAGCGTCTAGGCTGGCGCGTCGTAGTTGTTTCCGATAGCGAGGAAGGCACTCCGCCGTGGCGAAGGCTACCGATGTCCGGCCGAAGATCACTTTGGCGTGTGTGGAGTGCAAGGAGCGCAACTACATCACGCGCAAGAACCGGCGCAACGACCCCGACCGCATCGAGCTGAAGAAGTTCTGCCCGCGCGACGGTCGGCACACGGTCCACCGCGAGACCCGCTGACCGCTGGCCGGCCTCAGCCGGCCGCTGTCGAAGCTTCTCAATCGCCGATCTGACCGGTTTGGCGCGGCTCCGCCGCCGCCTGCCGATCAGGTCGGCGTTTGGGCTTTCCGTGTAGGTTCGCGGCATGCCTCTGGACCCTTCCTTTGTCGGCCGGACGTATCCGCCGACCGCCCCCTATCAGGTGGGCCGAGAAAAGATCCGCGAGTTCGCCAGCGCCATCGGCTCCACCGACCCGGCCCACCACGACCCGGAGGCCGCGCGGGCGCTGGGCCACCCCGACGTGGTGGCCCCGCCGACCTTTCCGGTGATCGTGACGATGGCCGCGAGCAGCCAGATCATCGAGGACCCGGCCCTGGGTGTCGACTACAGCCGCCTGGTGCACGGCGACCAGCGGTTCGCGTACACCCGGCCGGTGGTCGCCGGCGACGAGCTGGTCTGCACCAACACCATCGAGGACGTCAGCACCAGGGGTGGGCACGGCTTCCTGACCACGCGCACCGACGTGAGCACCGTCGGCGGGGAACCCGTGGTCGCGGTCTGGGCCAGGTATGTCATTCGCGGGGAGGCGTGAGATGGAGTTGCCAGCACAGGTGTTTCAGGTGACCCGTGCGAACCTGGTCCGCTACGCCGGCGCCTCGGGCGACTTCAACCCGATCCACTGGAGCGACCGGGTGGCCACCACTGTGGGCCTGCCCGGGGTGATCGCCCACGGCATGTTCACCATGGCGTTGGTCGGCCGGGCGGTCACCGAGTGGGCCGGCTCGCCGGACGCGGTGGTCGAGTACGGCGTGCGTTTCACCCGGCCGGTGGTGGTCCCCGACGACGACCAGGGGACCGAGATCGAGGTCACCGCGCGGGTCCGTGAGGTGACCGAGGACGGTCTCACCCGACTCGAGGTGACCGCCACCTGCCTGGGGGAGAAGGTGCTGTCCCAGGCGCGGGCAACCATCCGGACGGCGCGCTGAACCGAGCCCGCCACGCGTGGCGGAGAGACCGGTTGGGAAAGTCGGGCGGCTACCCGTACACTGGTCCGCCGTGGGGCAAGTGACCCCTGCTCGGTCGTCTGTGGCCGCGTGGGGCGAGTGTTGCCACATAGGGGTGTAGCTCAATTGGCAGAGCAGCGGTCTCCAAAACCGCAGGCTGCAGGTTCAAGTCCTGTCACCCCTGCGCCTCAGGCCTGACCGTTCCCGTGGGTCGCGCCGCCAGCTTGGCGGCGTCCGGCCCGTGGTGGTGGAATCGGCGGGGTGGTCCGAGGCAGTCGGGCCCTCCGGGTGATCCACCGGCCGCGGCCCGTCGCGGGACGGTTGGGTCCGGCCGGCGTGACCAGCGCCGCGTACGCCGCTCGGCGTGCGACCCCAGATTCCGCGACGGAGGGCGAAGTGGCCGACAACAAGCGGCGCGACGACGACGGCGACGATCGTCTGGACGACGAGATCGTCGACGACGTGGCCGACGACGACGCCTCCGGCGCGGACGAGCCGGTTTCCCGGGGAGGCACCGCCACGCGGTCCCGTGCCCGGGCGGAGTCGGCGGACAGCCGACCGACCACGCGGTCGGAAACGGGTCGGGTGGGCGTCTTCGGCCGCATCGCCCGGTTCTTCCGCGAGGTCGTAGCCGAACTGCGTAAGGTCATCTGGCCGACCCGCAAGGAGTTGCTGACCTACACCGCCGTGGTGGTGGCGTTCGTCGCGGTGATGCTGACGATCGTGGGTGTGCTGGACTTCGGCTTCGCCAAGGTCGTGTTGTTTGTCTTTGGCAACTCGGACTGACCGGCTGCCTCCAGCCATAGTGACGGAAGTGAGCGAGCGTGCCTGAGTACGACGAGACCGCCGGACCGGTGGACGAGCAGTCCACGGTCGCGACGGCGGCTGATGACGAGTCGGTCGAGGCCGCCAGCGAGCCGGAGTTCCCAACGACCGAGCCCGCACCGGACGAGGACTACGACCCTGTCGCGGAGCTGAGGCAGAAGCTGCGCTACGCGCCGGGCGACTGGTACGTGGTGCACTCGTACGCCGGCTACGAGAACAAGGTCAAGACGAACCTCGAGACCCGGATCGTTAGCCTCGACATGGAGGACTTCATCTACCAGGTCGAGGTGCCGACCCGGGAAGAGATCGAGGTCAAGAACGGTAAGCGTTCGCAGATCCAGGCCAAGGTCTTCCCGGGCTACATCCTGGTCCGGATGGAGCTGACCGCCGAGTCCTACTCCTGTGTCCGGAACACCCCGGGCGTGACCGGCTTCGTCGGCGCGACCGACCGGGCCGACCGGCCCGCTCCGCTCTCGCTCGACGAGGTGCTGAAGTGGCTGGCGCCGGCGGTCGAGACGGAGCAGAAGAAGGCGAAGCCGGAGATCAAGGTCCTCGA
This sequence comes from Micromonospora sp. NPDC005324, assembly GCF_040607155.1. Taxonomy (NCBI): domain Bacteria; kingdom Bacillati; phylum Actinomycetota; class Actinomycetes; order Micromonosporales; family Micromonosporaceae; genus Micromonospora; species Micromonospora sp. NPDC005324. Next base: position 70,444 of record NZ_JBEXGE010000034.1, read on the forward strand.
CTTCGAGGTGGGCGACTCCGTCACCGTCACCGACGGCGCGTTCGCGTCGCTGCCGGCCACGATCAGCGAGATCAACGCCGACCAGCAGAAGCTCAAGGTGCTGGTGTCGATCTTCGGTCGCGAGACTCCGGTAGAGCTCAACTTCAACCAGGTCGCCAAGATCTGATTGGTCGTCGGCGGCGGGCCCGGCCCGCCGCCGACGTCGGCGTACGCGCTCTCGCTCGACCTCGGCGGACGAGTGGGCTGCGGCCTGCGCTACTCTTGAATGTCGCCGCTGTCGCACCGCGCTGACCGTGCGCGCCCGAGGGCGGCGACAGCCGCATTTTCCCAGCTCCAAGCCCCAGGAAGTGACATGCCTCCGAAGAAGAAGCTCGTCAAGACGTTCACGCTTCAGTTGCCGGCGGGCCAGGCCACGCCGGCGCCGCCGGTCGGCCCCGCGCTCGGCCAGCACGGCGTGAACATCATGGAGTTCTGCAAGTCCTACAACGCGCAGACCGAATCTCAGCGGGGCGACATCGTCCCCGCCGAGATCAGCGTGTTCGAGGACCGGTCCTTCTCGTTCGTGCTGAAGACCCCGCCCGCTGCCCGGCTGCTGATCAAGGCCGCCGGTGTGCAGAAGGGTTCGGGTGTTCCGCAGTCCGAGAAGGTCGGCTCGGTCAGCCGCGCCCAGCTGCGTGAGATCGCCGAGAAGAAGATGGCAGACCTCAACGCCAACGACATCGCCCAGGCCGAGAAGATCATCGCCGGCACCGCCCGGTCGATGGGCATCACCGTCAACGACTGACGTCGGCCCCGGCCTTCGACCCGACCGTGGGAGGGTTCGCGCCGAGCGAGCCCGCCAGAGACCACAGGAGTAATCAGCAATGCAGCGCAGCAAGAGCTACCGCAAGGCCGCCGATGTCATCGACCGGTCGAAGCTCTACACCCCCACCGAGGCCGTGAAGCTGGCCAAGGAGACCACCAACGTCAAGTTCGACGCCACGGTCGAGGTCGCCATGCGCCTCGGCGTCGACCCCCGCAAGGCGGACCAGATGGTCCGCGGTGTGGTCAACCTGCCGCACGGCACCGGTAAGACCGCCCGCGTGATCGTGTTCGCCAGCGGCGCGAAGGCCGAAGAGGCCGCCGCCGCGGGTGCGGACGAGGTGGGCACCGATGAGCTGGTCGCCCGCATCCAGGGTGGTTGGCTGGACTTCGACGCGGCGATCGCCACGCCGGACCAGATGGCCAAGATCGGCCGGATCGCGCGGATCCTGGGCCCGCGCGGTCTCATGCCGAACCCGAAGACCGGCACGGTGACCATGGACGTCACCAAGGCGGTGTCGGACATCAAGGGCGGCAAGATCACCTTCCGGGTGGACAAGCACTCCAACCTGCACCTGATCATCGGCAAGGCCTCCTTCACGGAGACCCAGCTGGTGGACAACTACGCCGCGGTGCTCGACGAGGTGTTGCGCGCCAAGCCGTCCGCGGCGAAGGGCAAGTACCTCCGCAAGGTCATCCTGACCACCACGATGGGCCCGGGCGTTCCGGTCGACCCGAACCTGGTGAAGAACCTTCGGGAGGACCAGGCCGACGCCTGAGTCGACAGTTCGCTCCGCCGGAGCGCCGCCACGACCGTGGCGGCGCCCCGGCGCGTTCAAGGTGTGGCAGGCTCGACGCCATGCGGCTGGAGAACGTCTGGTTGCGGTACCACCGGCGGGGGCCGTGGGTGCTGCAGGGCATCGACGTACGGATCGGTCCCGGCGAGGCCGCGATCCTGCTGGGTCGCAACGGGGTGGGCAAGTCGACACTGCTCCAGGTGGCCGCGGGGGTCCTCCGGCCGGGCCGGGGCCGGGTCGCCGACCGGCCGGCGCGGGTGGGCTGGGTGCCGGAGCGTTTCCCCGCCGACCAACCGTTCACTGTGACCCGCTATCTGACCGGGATGGCCCGGGTGGCGGGGCTGGGCGGGGCTGCGGCCGACGAGGCGGTGACCTTCTGGACGGACCGGCTCGGGCTGTCCGGCTTCCGTTCAGTCCGGTTGCCGGAGCTGTCCAAGGGCACCGCGCAGAAGGTCGGTCTCGCCCAGGCGATGCTGCGCCCGCCTGGCCTGCTGGTGCTCGACGAGCCGTGGGAGGGGCTGGACGCCGCCACCCGGGAGTTGGTGCCCGAGCTGATCGCCGAGGTGCTAGCCGCCGACGGGTCCGTCCTGGTCAGTGACCATCGCGGCGAGACGGTCCGGCTGCCGGCAGCGCGCCGCTGGTTGGTGGCCGACGGTTCGCTCTCCGAGGAGACGTCGTCGACGGACGAGACGATCGCGGTGGTCGAGGTCGCGGTGCCGGCCGCGCGGGTCGCCGGCACCGTCGCCCGGTTGCGCGCCGAGGGCCACCAGGTGCTTCGGGTACGCTCCGACGCCTCCACCGCCGCACCCCAGGGCCGACCTGCCGAGTCGCTCCGGTCGGCCGGTGCCGCCCGACCCGCCGAGCCGTCGCTCGGGGTCGCCGGGGCGCTGGCAGCGGAGCAGCCGGAGGCCGCCGACCCGGTGGTCGAGCCGGCAGCGGGGGAGACCCGGTGAGCGCCCTGGTCGATTCCGGTCGGGCTCGCGTTGGGATTGTGGGCGCACCTGCTTGTCGTACCCGCTGCGGTTGCTCTTGGGGCGCTGGCCAGCCGGGCGTCGGTGGGCGGTGCCGCGTACGGCGTCGCGGTGTTGGCCCTCGGCGGGGTCGGCGCTGTGGTGTTCGGCCTGACCGGCTCGGTGGCCCCCTGGCTGGCACCGCCGATCATGGCGGCCGCTCGCACCACCGCCGGCGACGCCGCCACGCTGACAGTGCTGGGGCTGAGCGGGTGGGCGCTGGCCTGGAGCGCCGCGGTCGTCGGCGCCTACCTGTGGCGGCGGCGGGCCGAAGGCTGACCGGTCGGTGACCCAGCTCACCAGGGGCGATTTGGCGCAGGTGGCGGGGGCGCGTAGTCTTCAAACGTCATCTGCATTATTGCGGATGAGGATCCACCCAGAGACCGCTGGTCACCGTGCTTCGGCACGGTCGAAGGTCCCGCGACAACGGGCGACCCGCGTAGGGCGGCAAGCGTAACTCGGCAGTGAGTATGGTCCGCCGACCATGACGATCCGCCGGCCCTCGCCCCGTGCGCCCTGCGCCGGGGCTTTTTCGTTGTCGCGCTGCCTCCGCCCCCGTTCCGGCTTCGGCCGAGACGGGGACCAGCCTCGAGTAACGAGAGAGGAGGGACATGGCGGACAAGCCGATTCGGGCCGACAAGGCCACGGCCGTCGCTGAGCTGACCGAGAGCTTCCGCAGCTCGGGCGCCACCGTGCTGACCGAGTACCGCGGTCTGACGGTTTCCCAGCTCACCCAGCTTCGGCGCTCGCTCGGCGCCGATACCAGCTACACGGTCGCGAAGAACACGCTGGCCAAGCGTGCTGCGACGGACGCGGGCATCACCGGCCTCGACGAGCTGTTCACCGGTCCTACCGCGCTGACTTTCGTTTCGGGCGACGTCGTCGAGGCGGCGAAGGGGCTTCGCGACTTCGCGAAGGCCAACCCGAAGCTCGTCATCAAGGGCGGTGTCTTCGAGGGCAAGGCCATCACCGCGGCCGAGGTCACGAAGCTCGCCGACCTGGAGTCCCGCGAGGTGCTGCTGGCCAAGCTGGCCGGCGCGATGAAGGGCAACCTGAGCAAGGCCGCGGCCCTGTTCCAGGCCCCGCTGTCGAAGACCGCCCGTCTGGCGGCTGCACTGCAGGACAAGCGCGAGAAGGAGGGCGCCGAGGCGGCCTGAAGGCCCCCACGGCGCACCAGTTCTTACTTATCAGAATCAGGAAAGGACGCCAGATATGGCGAAGCTCAGCACCGACGAGCTGCTCGACGCGTTCAAGGAGATGACGCTGATCGAGCTCTCTGAGTTCGTGAAGCAGTTCGAGACGACCTTCGAGGTCACCGCCGCTGCTCCGGTCGCGATTGCCGCTGCCGGCGGTGCCGGTGGCGCTGCGGCCGAGGCCGAGCCGGAGCAGGACGAGTTCGACGTCATCCTCGAGGCTGACGGTGGCAAGAAGATCCAGGTCATCAAGGTCGTGCGTGAGCTGACCGGCCTGGGCCTCAAGGAGGCCAAGGACGCGGTCGAGGCCGCGCCGAAGGCCATCCTGGAGAAGGTCAACAAGGAGACCGCCGAGAAGGCGAAGGCCAAGCTCGAGGGTGAAGGCGCCAAGGTCACCCTCAAGTGACCTGACGTTCCACCAACGCGTACCCGGCTCATGAGCTGGGACACCATCGCGTCGCGGCGGGCGGTGATCCGACACGGATCACCGCCCGCCGTATTGGTGGACCTGGCTGCGACCGGTTCTGAGCTGGGCTCCGACCACCGGTACCCTTGACCCGAACGAGCGTGGCGGGTAGCCCTCCAGTGGGAAACAACGGACAACCCGGATACCGGCCCTTGACGCGGCCCGGGGCTGCCAGGCACGCTGACACCAGCAAGACACCGCGCTTGCGACGGCCACGACGTGGGTATGACAGCGGCGGCACCATCGGCCGCAGTCACCCGAGCGGCCCAGTGGGGAGTTGCGTTCTGAGCGGCCCGGCAGACCCCGGTTGACGGGGGCCGAGGCGTGCTCCGCAAACAACCTGCGGGGTGGGCTGGACAGCGGTTAGCCTCTCGGCTACACTGCTAGTTTGCGCTGCCTTCCGACTTGACCCCTGCTCGGAAATGTCCGTTTACGGATATTTCTGGTGGGGTCATTGGAGTGCACGCGTACCAGCCGTTCTGCAGCACCGGTCCTCGGAAGGACGCATCTTGGCAGCTTCCCGCCCTGCGAAGACCAGTCGTACGTCGAGCGCATTCGCTCCCCGCCGAGTTTCATTCGGCAGGATCACCGAACACCTCGAGGTCCCCAACCTCCTTGCCATCCAGAACGAGTCCTTCGACTGGCTAGTCGGCAACGAGGCTTGGCAGGGCCGGTCGGCGGACGACCCGCACGCACGCTCGGGTCTCGCGGAGATCCTTGAAGAAATCAGTCCCATTGAGGACTTCTCCGGCACCATGTCACTCTCCTTCTCGGCGCCGCGCTTCGACGAGGTCAAGGCCTCGATCGAGGAGTGCAAGGAGAAGGACCTGACCTACTGCGCTCCGCTCTTCGTGACCGCGGAGTTCACCAACAACACCACTGGCGAGATCAAGAGCCAGACGGTGTTCATGGGTGACTTCCCGATGATGACGCCCAAGGGCACCTTCGTCATCAACGGCACCGAGCGCGTCGTGGTCAGCCAGCTCGTCCGGTCTCCGGGCGTGTACTTCTCCAAGGAGCCGGACAAGACGTCCGACCGCGACCTCTCCAGCGTCAAGGTCATCCCGAGTCGGGGTGCCTGGCTGGAGTTCGACATCGATAAGCGCGACACGGTCGGTGTGCGCATCGACCGCAAGCGTCGGCAGGCCGTCACCGTCCTGCTCAAGGCCATCGGATGGTCGGCCGAGCGGATCCGTGAGAAGTTCGGCTGGTCCGAGCTGATGATGACCACGCTCGAAAAGGACCACATCGCCGGCGCCGACGAGGCTCTGCTCGACATCTACCGCAAGCTGCGCCCTGGCGAGCCGCCGACGCGCGAGAACGCCCAGACCCTGCTCGACAACCTCTTCTTCAACCCGAAGAGGTACGACGTCGCCAAGGTCGGGCGCTACAAGTTCAACAAGAAGCTCGAAGTCGGCGTACCGATCACCACCGGCACGCTGACCGAGGACGACATCGTCGCCACCGTGGAGTACCTGTGCCGGCTGCACGCCGGTGAGGACGGCTACGAGGCCGACGACATCGACCACTTCGGCAACCGGCGCCTCCGTACCGTGGGCGAGCTGATCCAGAACCAGGTTCGGGTCGGCCTGTCCCGGATGGAGCGTGTCGTCCGCGAGCGGATGACCACGCAGGACGTCGAGGCGATCACCCCGCAGACCCTGATCAACATCCGCCCGGTGGTGGCGGCGATCAAGGAGTTCTTCGGGACGTCCCAGCTGTCCCAGTTCATGGACCAGACCAACCCGCTGGCGGGCCTGACCCACCGGCGTCGGCTGAGCGCGCTCGGCCCGGGTGGTCTGTCCCGGGAGCGGGCCGGCTTCGAGGTCCGCGACGTGCACCCGTCCCACTACGGCCGGATGTGCCCGATCGAGACGCCGGAAGGCCCGAACATCGGCCTGATCGGCGCGCTGTCCACCTTCGCCCGGGTCAACCCGTTCGGCTTCATCGAGACGCCGTACCGGAAGGTCGTCGAGGGTCGGGTCACCGACCAGATCGACTACCTGACCGCGGACGAGGAGGACCGGTTCGTCAAGGCCCAGGCCAACGCGCGCCTGAAGGCTGACGGCACGTTCGCCGAGGACCGGGTGCTCTGCCGTCGTAAGGGTGGCGAGACCGAGGACGTCGTCCCCGGTGCCGTCGACTACATGGACGTCTCGCCCCGGCAGATGACCTCGGTCGCGACCGCCATGATCCCGTTCCTCGAGCACGACGACGCCAACCGGGCACTGATGGGCGCGAACATGCAGCGCCAGGCGGTGCCGCTGGTCAAGGCCGAGGCGCCGCTCGTGGGTACGGGCATGGAGTACCGGGCCGCTGTCGACGCTGGCGACGTGGTGGTCGCCGAGGTCGGTGGTGTGATCGAGGATCTCTGCGCCGACTACGTCACCATCCACCAGGATGACGGCCACCGCCGGACGTACCTGCTGCACAAGTTCCGCCGCTCCAACGCCGGCTCCTGCGTCAACCAGAAGCCGGTCGTCTTCGAGGGCGACCGCGTCGAGGCCGGTCAGGTCATCGCCGACGGTCCGTGCACCGAAGAGGGCGAGATGGCACTCGGACGCAACCTGCTGGTGGCGTTCATGTGCTGGGAGGGCCACAACTACGAGGACGCGATCATCCTGTCGCAGCGCCTCGTGCAGCAGGACGTGCTCACCTCGATCCACATCGAGGAGCACGAGGTCGACGCCCGGGACACCAAGCTCGGCCCGGAGGAGATCACCCGCGACATCCCGAACGTCAGCGAGGAAATGCTCGCTGACCTCGACGAGCGCGGCATCATCCGGATCGGCGCCGAGGTCGTCCCCGGTGACATCCTGGTCGGCAAGGTCACGCCCAAGGGCGAGACCGAGCTGACCCCGGAGGAGCGCCTGCTCCGCGCGATCTTCGGTGAGAAGGCGCGTGAGGTTCGGGACACCTCGCTGAAGGTGCCGCACGGCGAGACCGGCACGGTCATCGGTGTGCGCACGTTCTCCCGCGAGGACGGCGACGAGTTGCCGCCGGGTGTCAACGAGCTGGTCCGGGTCTACGTCGCCCAGAAGCGCAAGATCCAGGACGGCGACAAGCTCGCCGGCCGGCACGGTAACAAGGGTGTCATCTCGAAGATCCTGCCGATCGAGGACATGCCGTTCCTCGAGGACGGCACCCCGGTCGACATCGTGCTCAACCCGCTCGGTGTGCCGAGCCGGATGAACATCGGCCAGGTGCTGGAGACCCACCTCGGTTGGGTCGCCAAGACCGGTTGGAAGGTCGAGGGTGACGACACCGACTGGAAGCGCCAGCTGCGCTCGATCGACGCGCACGAGTCCGAGGGCGACACCAACGTGGCCACCCCGGTCTTCGATGGTGCTCGCGAGGAGGAGATCTCCGGTCTGCTCGAGTCGACCCTGCCCAACCGGGACGGCAAGCAGCTGATCGGGCGTACCGGCAAGGCGCAGTTGTTCGATGGTCGTTCCGGCGAGCCGCTGCCGGACCCGATCGCGGTCGGCTACGTCTACATCCTGAAGCTCAACCACCTGGTCGACGACAAGATCCACGCTCGCTCGACCGGCCCGTACTCGATGATCACGCAGCAGCCGCTGGGTGGTAAGGCGCAGTTCGGTGGTCAGCGTTTCGGTGAGATGGAGTGCTGGGCGATGCAGGCGTACGGCGCTGCCTACGCCCTGCAGGAGCTGCTCACGATCAAGTCCGACGACGTGCTCGGCCGCGTGAAGGTCTACGAGGCCATCGTCAAGGGCGAGAACATCCCGGAGCCGGGCATCCCGGAGTCGTTCAAGGTGCTGCTCAAGGAGCTGCAGTCGCTGTGCCTCAACGTTGAGGTGCTCTCCAGCGACGGTGTGGCCCTGGAAATGCGCGAGACCGACGACGAGGTGTTCCGGGCCGCTGAGGAGCTGGGCATCGACCTGTCCCGGCGCGAGCCGAGCTCGGTCGAAGAGGTCTGAGGTGAGCGGTCGGCCAGGCCAACTGGCGCCCACCCTGCCCGGCGAAGACGGCCAGGCTCTCCCGCTCGGCAACCGGGGCGTCGCCCAGGT